>JAZTWU010000022.1:0-3679 GCA_045636085.1 Eubacteriales bacterium | reverse complement strand
CACAGAACGACATGGCTACGATCCGACTTAGCAAACGCTGGATGAAACGCAGATCGGCGCATTTATGGGCTACGAGAAGGATTCGGGTGGCGTTTGGTGGAAGGATGAAACCACCAAGGCGGACGCACTGATGCAGAAGGTTTGCTCCAGAACGATCGATGGGCTGGACGGTCTTCTTGATACGCTCGTTCTCTCCGATGTGATCGAAAACCGCGCGGGACTTCTGTCTCTCGTCTCGGCAGATACCCCGATCACCCAGCTGGATACCAAGTTCCAGACGATGTTCACCTCCACGGAAGACGGCGTGGGCGTCACGATCGGTCAGCTGAAGAAAAAGGGGCTTGTTCCCGGTTCCATCAATCCTGCGTTTGATAACGTAACCTTTGCGGCGTTTATGGAGCTGGCAGCAGGAAAGGTAACGCCGGATCTTTTGGACCCGTAATAAAAAAACAATGAATAATTCACCGTCCGATATGAACGGTGAAAACAACGCCGTCCTCCCCCTCCGTCACCCGATGCTCCGTAACGGTTCCGTAAAGGCGCAGAAGGGATAGGCAGGAGGCGAGGGTGCGATCGAGATCCGAGTGCTTCGGCGCTCGGGTCTCTTCTTTTTCGAGCATAGCATCCACGAGCGCCTCGGTTTCGGCAACGGTTAAGCGCTTCGCCGTGATCTGCGAGAGCAGATGCTCCTGAATTTTCTCGCTCCCAACGCGCAGAAGCGTGCGCGCCTGCCGCTCGCAAATGCCGCTTTCCGTGATTTTTTCCTGCATTGCGGCGGAGAATTTCAGAAGCCTTAATTTGTTGGCGATATAGCTTTGGCTCACGCCGAGTCGTGTGGCAATTTCTGCCTGTGTAAGTCCGCACATACGGATCGTTCCGTAAAGTGCGCGTGCCTCTTCAAAAATATTCATAGAAAAAAGCCCCCTTTTTCTCTATTGTAGCATAGAGAGATGGGGGCTTTTTGTCGTATTGCGGCCGCTTCGGAAATATTTCCCTCGGGAGAGGGAGGGGATCAGAGCGGCTTTTTTGAAATCTGTGCGTAGGGGCGGGGATAGGCCGCAGGCGTCCTTGCGGTCTTGTCGAGAAGGATCAGCGGATGGGAGGCCTCCTCCTCGCTGTTTTTCAGCGTGATGTCGATCACGGCGTTTTCCTTCGCGCCGAGAATCGAAAGTGCCTTTTTGGCATCCGCCAGCTCGTAGCGTGCGTTCTTTCCCTTCATAGCGATCATTTTTCCGGAAACCTTGAGAAGCGGAAGGCAAAGCTCTGCAAGAATGCGCATCTGCGCCACGGCGCGCGCCGTCACAAAGTCAAAGCTTTCGCGGAGCGCGGGATCCTTGCCCGCATCCTCTGCGCGCGCGCAAAGGGTGGAAACGCCGCCAAGCGAAAGAAGCTCGGCCGTTTCTCTGACATAATCCACGCGCTTACCCGTGGCATCCATTGCAAGAATTTTGAGATCCTCGCGCAAAATGGCAAGCGGCAGAGTGGGAAAGCCTGCTCCACAGCCCACGTCGCAGATCTTGGCGCCCTTCGGCAGATAGGCCGAGAGCGTGGCGCAGTCCGCATAGTGGTGCAGGATCACCTTTTTCGGCTCCGTGATCGCGGTGAGATTGTATTTTTCGTTTTCCTCAAGCAGTCGCACCGTCAGGGCGTAGAGCTTCTCCGCCTTTTCCTTGAAAAGAAGCGAGGAAAGCCCGTTTTGCTTAAAGGTCGCGGTGAGCTCTGCGAAAAAATCCTTTTCATTCAGTTGGATAGCCAATGCGCGTTTTCTCCTTCAAATGTTTGAAAATGTAAACGTATATTTGCCAAAATCAGGAAATAACCTTTTGGAGGAAGGAAAAGCCTGCTTCAAGAGCGGGAATGTTTTCTTCCATTCCCTCGAATTCCAGAGAAACGAAGCCGTCATATCCTGCGCGCTTCAGGGCGTTGATCGCCGTGGCAACGGGAACCTCGCCGTGGCCGAGCACCGTGCCGCGCAGATAGTTTCCTCCGCGGCTCTCAAAGAAGCCCTGCGGCTTATCGTTTGCCCCGCTCTTCACGAGGAAATCCTTCACGTGCACGTGGAAGGCGTAGGGGGCGGCGGTGCTGACGGCGCGCACGATGTCGCAGTCGGCGCAAAGGAAGTTGCCGATATCGCAGAGCCAGCCGTAATTCTTATGGCCGACGGCGAGGATCAGCTCCTCCACGCGCTCGGGATCCTGGAAAATATAGCCGTGGTTTTCCGTCGTGGTGCGGATGCCCTTGGTCTCAGCATATTCCGTGATGCGACGGATGGCGGGTGCCATTTCGCGGATCGCATCGCGATAGCTGTAAAGATGCTCCTTCGGCAGAGAATAGCAGACGTCGTGGCGAAGCACGGAGGCGCCAAGCGCTGCGGCGATATCCACGGCGGCGCAAAGTCGCTCGATCTCAGCCTCTTTGTCGCGGTTGATAAAGTCTGCGCCCAGCGTGTAGGCGACGATGGGGAGGCCGATCTTCTCGCAATGCGCGCGAAGTGCCTTGGCAAGCGCAAGCTTATCCTCACCGTCAAGCTCGATAAATTCGATGCCCTCGAAGCCAAGCTCCTTTGCCTTGTCCGCAACGGTAAAAAGATCGCATCCCGTCTGCTTCATAAATTTCGAAAAGCTGTATGAGGAAACGCAGGTTTTCATTTTTTAATCTCCTTTTTGGGAAAGTAAATCTCTTCATTCATTTTAGCACGGAAAACGAGGGAAGTCAACGGGATTCGGATAAAAAGGAGAGTTTTTTTCGCCGTCTGCCGAAAATGGCAAAAATCGTTGAAATTTTAACGAAGTGTATTGACTATTTTATAATTTTGTGGTAATATATCTTTGTATGATTAAAATTTTTATAAGGAGAATTTCTTATGGCAACCTACAACAAGAAGAACATCGAAGACGTAGAAGTCGCCGGCAAAACCGTGCTGGTTCGTTGCGATTTCAACGTTCCTATGAAGGACGGCGTGATCACCTCCGATAAGAGAATCGTCGAGGCGCTTCCCACCGTGAAGTATCTGTTTGAGAAGGGCGCAAAGGTGATCCTTTGCTCTCATATGGGCAAGCCCCACAATATCTTCACCGAGGGCTTTGGTCTGACGAAGAAGGAGAAGAAGGCCGTTGAGGCACTTCCCGAGGCAGAGCAGGCAGCGGCAAAGGCCGAGTATCTTGCAAAGGCTCTGAAGAACGATAAGAAGAAGCTCACGCTGAAGCCCGTTTGCGACAGAATCAACGAGCTTCTCGGCAAGGAGCTGGTTGTTTTTGCAGAGGACGTTGTCGGCCCCGATGCAAAGGCAAAGGTTGCGGCTCTGAAGCCCGGCACCGCCGTGCTTCTTGAAAACACCCGCTTTGAGGCAGGTGAGGAGAAGAATAAGCCCGAGCTTGCAAAGGCTCTCGCTGATTATGCAGACCTTTTCGTGAACGATGCCTTCGGTGCGGCGCACAGAGCGCACGCTTCCACGGCAGGCGTTGCAGATTATATCCCCGCCGTTTGCGGCTACCTGATCCAGAAGGAGATTTCCGTTATGGGTAAGGCGCTCTCCAATCCCGAGCGTCCCTTCGTTGCGATCCTCGGTGGTGCAAAGGTTGCAGATAAGCTCAACGTTATCGATAACCTTCTTTCCACGGTTGACACCCTGATCATCGGCGGCGGTATGGCATAAGTCGGATCGTAGCCATGTCGTTCT
>JAZTWU010000021.1:0-4644 GCA_045636085.1 Eubacteriales bacterium | reverse complement strand
GGCTACAATTTTCATTCTTTGGATAATGATACTTTGCAAAATATTGTTTTGTCTATTAACTTGAGACCTAAAAAATGCTTGGGGTGGAAATCTCCTTTTGAAGCGTTTTGGGGTGTTGCACTTGCTTGACAATCTGCCCTGGCGCCGAAGGCGACTGAGGGGTTGTCTCCCCTGTTTCACGAACAAACGAATAAAAAGAAATCAGAAAACAAATTGGCGCTTCGTGCGTAACCATAGCCGCCGTTTCGTTTCGGATATTCGATTGATTTGCTATAAAATGAAAACAATAGTCGTCATTTTGTAACGAAAATGCAGTTGAGAAGCGGGAAGAGAAGAAAAAATGCGTAAAAAAATAAAAAAGATCCCATTCGAAAATGGGATCTTTTTTTGGTGCCGGTAGTCGGGGTCGAACCGACACGGTATCGCTACCACCGGATTTTGAGTCCGGCGCGTCTGCCAATTCCACCATACCGGCAAAAGGTGCGGCCGCATTTGCAACCACGAGGCTTATTATAGCATAGAGTGATGCAAAAATCAAGAGATTTTCGAAAAAAACTCAAAAAAGTACCGCCGTTTTTCTTAAAACTTATGAAAAAAACGAAAAAAGGTCTTGTAACTCATTAAAATATATAGTATAATGATTATTATCGATAATTATGCTCGCACGCAGGGTGCGTATCCGCGCGCAAAGCGAAAGCGAGAAGGAAGGGAGGCGCCGCTATGCAAGCTATGGAAGAGGCCTTTTCACCGCCGTCCGTGAGCCTTGAGAATATTCGCCGCTTGGCCGAGAGGCAAAGCATTTTGCAAGAGCAAAGAATCTGTGAGCTTTCCGAGGCTGTGGATGCTGCCGCTGAGTATCTTGCCCTGATGGTGCAGGATGGAATGCCGATTGCAGATGCCTTGCCGCTTCTTTCTCTCTTTGATTGCGCGGCAGAGAATATCCATAAGGATGCGCTCGCGGAGTGCTTGCCTGCGCTTTTGCTCTATCAGAAGCATCTTTCATCCCTCGATAAGGTGAGCTTTGTTTACTTGCTCACAGAGCGCCTTGCGCAGAGAGGAATTTCGGTCAGCGAGGCGGATTTTCTTCCGCCTGCCTCCGCAAAGGAGGTTTTCACCTATGTGAAAAACTTTTATGCCGACGAAGCATACGATGTTTTTTCGCAATCCTTTTCGGATCCAAGGCTTTTTTATTCCGAATCCTTGCGCGATGCGGTTGCCGCCGTGGAGGAGGGAAGAGCGGGCTATTGCCTTTTGCCCCTGGAGGAGAAGGGCGGCATTCGCTTGGCAGGCGTTTCGCAAATGCTTTATCAGAGCGATCTGCGCATCGCCTCCGTCACGCCTGTTTATGGCTACGGCGAGGAAACGGATCTCACCTATGCGCTGATCTCCCGCGGCTTTCTGATTCCCCCCGTTGATCGGGAGGACGATCGCTATCTGGAGCTCAGACTTCCCAAGACGGGCGCCTCGCTTTCGGAGCTTCTTTTTGCCGCTGAGGCCTTCGGCGCGCAGGTGTATCGCATCCATTCTCTGCGCCTTTCGCAGGAGGGGGCGGCGCGAGACCTCTATTCTCTCGTTTTTCGCACGGAGGGAAGAGATTTTTCGGGGCTTTTGTCGTATTTGTTCACCTTCGTGAAGGGCTTTGCCCCCGTTGGAATATATAGCAATCTTGATGCTTAAAATGTAAGGAGATTTGAGTTATGAAGCATATTGAGTATAAAACGCAGGGCACCTGCTCTCGCGCTATTATGGTAGATATCGAGGATGGTGTGATCCAAAGCTGTAAATTCGTTGGCGGCTGCGCGGGAAATACGCAGGGCGTCTGTGCCCTCGTCAAAGGAATGCGCGTGGAGGAGGCGATTGAGCGCCTTTCGGGCATTCAATGCGGCTTCCGCGGAACCTCCTGCCCCGATCAGCTTTCAAGAGCCTTGAAGAAAAGCCTTGAGGATAACTAAGAAGGAGCATTTTTTGAAGTCTATGAATTTCTATGAGAAGGAATATCGCCGCTGGCTAAGCAGCGATGCTTTAACGGAGGCGGAAAGAGAGGAGCTTCTTTCCATCGCGCAGAGCGAGGAGCAGAAGGCGCTCCGCTTCTCCCGTCCGATGGATTTCGGAACGGCGGGTCTCCGTTCCACGATGCAGCTCGGCATCGGATGTATGAATCGCTTCACCGTCGCGCAAACAACGAGAGGGCTTGCCGCTCTCGTGAAAAAATGCGGCGGCGCGGAGCGCGGTGTCGTGATTGCATACGATAGCCGAAATCATTCCGCCGAGTTTGCGCGCGTGAGTGCAGAGGTGCTTGCGGGCGCGGGCATCCGCGTTTATATCTTTGATTCTCTCAGGCCAACCCCGGAGCTTTCCTTTGCCCTGCGTGAGCTTTCCGCCATTGCGGGCATCAATATCACGGCCTCGCATAACCCCAAGGAATATAACGGATATAAGGCCTATTGGGAGGACGGCGCCCAGCTTGCCCCTGAGCAGGCAAAAACCGTCAAGGAGGCTTCTGCGGCCTTTGATGCGCTGGATACCTCCGATATGGCCGATTATGCTGAGGCGCTTGCCGCAGGCCTGATCACGGAGCTTTCCGAGGATTTTGACGAAAGGTATCTCTCTGCCGTTCTGAAAACAGCCGTTTGTCCCGATGCGGTGCGTGCGCTTGCGGACTCGCTTTCCGTGGTGTATACCCCTTTGCACGGTGCAGGATGCCGTCTCGTTCCCGAGGTTTTTGCCCGAATGGGGCTGAAAAATCTTTATACCGTTGCCGAGCAGATGGCGCCGAACGGAGATTTTCCGACGGTGAGCAAGCCCAATCCCGAGCATAAGGAGGCCTTTTTGCTCGGTATCGCCTTGGCCGATCGGGTTGGCTCGGATCTCGTGATTGCAACCGATCCGGATGCCGATCGCGTCGGCGTTATGGCGAGAAATAAGAGCGGCGAATTCGAGACCGTCAGCGGCAATCAGATGGGCGCACTTCTTCTGGATTATATCATTCGCAAGAAAAAGGAAATGGGCACTCTCCCGAAGAAGCCCTATTGCGTCAAGAGCATTGTTTCCACGGATATGGCCGCGCGCATTGCCGAGGTGCAGGGCGTTCGGATGCACGATGTGCTGACGGGCTTTAAATTCATCGGCGAGGTCATCAAAAATTATGAGGCCGAGCAGAATGCCGAGGGCTTCCTTCTCGGCTTCGAGGAAAGCTATGGATACCTTGGCGGCGCCTATGCCCGCGATAAGGATGCCGTAGAGGCCTCGATGCTGATTCTGGAAATGACGGCGGATTATAAAAAGCAGAATATGACCCTGATCGATGCGCTCGCCGCGCTCTATGCGCGATATGGCCTGTATGCCGAGGGTGTTGTGGATATTTATATGGAAGGGCTGGACGGTATTGAGAAGCGCCGCCTTCTGATGGAAAAGCTTCGCAAAGCGCCCCCTGCCGCGCTTGGCGGTTATCGCGTCGTGCGCATCGGGGATTATCTTGCAGGGTATTTCACCGAGCTTTCCACGGGTGAAAAAGAAAAAATCGACCTCCCGAGCTCCGATGTTCTTTATTTCGTGCTCGAAAACGGCGATAAGATCATCGTTCGCCCGTCGGGAACGGAGCCGAAGGTCAAGATGTATTTCCTCTGCCACGGCGAGGAAAGGGGCGCCCTTTCAAAGAAGCTTGCGGCCTATAAGGAGCACGCGCTCTCTTTGGTTTAAGAATCCAAAAAAGAAGGATAAAAAAGTGACGGAAAAACAAAAGCATATCAGAAATTTTTCGATTATCGCGCATATAGACCACGGAAAGTCCACCCTTGCGGATCGTCTTCTTGAAAAAACGCAAACGGTTGCCTCCCGTGATATGGAATCCCAGATCCTCGATAATATGGAGCTGGAGAAGGAGCGCGGAATCACGATCAAGGCAAGAGCCGTGAAGCTGAATTATACGGCGAAAAACGGCGAGACCTATGAATATAACCTGATCGATACGCCCGGTCACGTGGACTTCGGATACGAGGTTTCGAGATCTCTGCAGGCGTGTGAGGGAGCGCTCCTCGTCGTGGATGCAACGCAGGGCGTCGAGGCGCAAACGCTGGCCAACGCCTACCTTGCGATCGATAATAATCTTGAGATCCTGCCCGTGATCAATAAGATCGACCTCGCCTCCGCCGATGTGGAGCACACGCGCTCGGAGATTGAGGATATTATTGGTATTCCTGCCGAGGGTTGTCCCGCCATTTCGGCAAAGATGGGCCTCAATATCGAGGAGGTTCTGGAGAAGATCGTAACGGAGATTCCCGCACCCAAGGGTGATCCCGAGGCACCGCTTCGCTGTCTCATCTTCGATTCGCATTACGATCCCTATCTCGGCGTTGTCGTTTATATCCGCGTGGTGGACGGAACGGTTCGCGCAGGTGAGCAGATCCGCCTGATGTCCACGGGAGCAACCTTTGAGGTCTTTGAGGTGGGAACGCTGCAGCCCTTCGGTATGCAGAAATGTGACTCGCTCTCTGCAGGCGAGGTCGGTTATATCACGGCCTCGATCAAGGCCGTCGGCGATACCCGCGTGGGCGACACGATCACCACCGTTTCGGATGGCGCCACCGAGGCTCTGGAGGGCTTCCGCGAGGTGCACCCGATGGTGTATTCGGGTATCTATCCCGC
>JAZTWU010000020.1:0-2192 GCA_045636085.1 Eubacteriales bacterium | reverse complement strand
ATGGGATAAATCTCGAAATACTTTGTTAAACCGTCGACTTGGAGCACTCGACATAGGCAGCTATGCCATCGTGCTCCGCGCTCGGTTTGCCTCGTCCTTCGAAATTTCTCCGCATTGAGGCGAGCTTGGTGGGATGGATTTTAAAATACTGCGTTGCCGTCCGTGCCGTTTTATTCGCTCTGTTCCCATACGGCGAGGCAAACAGATCCCTCTCAAGTTTTCGCGAGAAACCGCGAAGGGTAAAAAAATGGCGCAAAAAAGAGCGAATTTGGCAAGCAATTGCGGTCCGCTTTTGCTACAATGTATTTAATAATATATTTTGAGCGGCATTTATGAGCGCGTAATGCTGTGTTACTGATTGTATCGCTCGCCTTTTGAACTTCTGTGGTCAAAAAACAAAGATATATTTTCAATTTCAAGGAGATAAGCAATGAAAAATGCAAAGAAGGTTCTTTTGCTCGTTCTTTCTCTGGTTCTGCTGATCGGCGTATTTGCCGTGACGGCGTTCGCAGAGGAAACGGAAACCGCAACCGTCGTTTATCCCGACGGTCGTGAGCAGACCGTATCGGTCGGTGCAAATTTCACGCCCGAGGCGGTATTTGAAAACGGACTCTACAAGGGTGAAAACAACACCCTCTTTAAGGACGATGCCTCTGAGGGCTGGTCGTTTTTCGTTGAAAACGGTGCGGCGTTGGACGGAACCTTCGTTCCTGCTGATGCGGCAGGCAAGAAAATCATCGCCTCCGGTGCCGATCAGGTATATTATGAGGTGATCGCAGGCGGCGTTTCCACCTACAACACGAACGCAGAGACCTACGGAACGGATTTCGTTTCCGCACTTTCGAAGTTCGCCGTTGGCGGAACGATTCGTCTTTGGGCGGATATCGACGTTCTCGACGGATCCACGGCAAATGTGAAGATCCGTTGCGAAAAGGCATCTGCCGGCAGTGGCTCCGCGATGTATCTTGACCTTCACGGCCATCTTTTGACCGCGCGAAACAAGCCCGGTGATAGTTATAGCAACACTGCGTTTCAGGTTATCAACGGAACGCTTTATCTCTATTCCTCCGCCACCGGCGGTAAGCTGGATGTGCCCAATGCAACGAAGGCCTTCTTCGTGGATAGCGGCACCTCTTCGTATTCCGCAGGATGCCTGCGCATCGGTGAGCTGAGTGCGCCGACGGCAGGGCAAGGTACCTACGGCAAGAATCTGACGGTGCAGTGCAATTCCCTGAACCACACGCTTTGGGGTAACGGTCTTTACATCTACGGCGGAACCTTTATCCAGAACGCAGGTGCTTACAATTCCTTTATTGTGAATGTATCCCGCGGTATTTTCTATTATTGCACCAATGCAACCTTCGTTCTGAATAAGGCAAACAGCGCGGTCTTCTATTGGTCGGATACCAACCGTCGCAACGTGGAAAACTGCACCTTTGTTTCGAATGCAAGCGGTGGAAGACTCGTGAACCTGACTCTGACGGCCTCCGATGCGCCGCATCTTTCGAATTGCGATTTCATCAATGTTGCTCCTGTGGCCGTGATGAAGGGCGATAAGTATCCGACGTATATGGCAAACTGCCGCTTCTCGCTGGATGCGATTCCTTCGGGAGAATTCAAGGGCGGAAGCTCCGGCTCGCCCACGGCGCATTATTTTGCCAATATCCTCCAAAGCGAGGATGCCTATATCTTGTTCGGTGGTGTGCAGTATCCGATCACAACGAAGCTTGTGAAGCCCGAGGAGTGCCTGAAGGTCACCTGGACGGACGGAACCTCGGATTATTGGGCGGTGGGATCGGTTCCCACGCACGAGGGCGCGCCGGACGATGCCTTTGAGCTTCGTGAAAACGGCGTTTATTACCGTCTCTATGAAGGTGTTTACGCCGGCAAGACCGTCATGGCAGACGATATTGGAAAAACGATCGTCGCTCCCGTTGACTATGCAAAGGAAGAGCCTGTTGCCTTCTCGTATACCGTTGGTGGCGTGACGACCTATGTCGCCTTGGATCTCTCGATCGCAGAAGAGGAGAGAGCCGAATATTACGGCGAGGTCTTCTATAACACGCTGAATAACGTTTCGGACGTTTCCATTGTGATGTATACGGATATCGTTTTGCATCAGGGCGTTCTCTTCGGAACCTATAAGGATCATGTGTCGGGAGGTAAGACCTATCAGGTTCTCAAAACCTCCG
>JAZTWU010000019.1:0-2611 GCA_045636085.1 Eubacteriales bacterium | reverse complement strand
CTAGGCGATACATCGTTGAAATATCCTGGATTTTAATGAAGTAACTTTTGTTTACCAAAAGTTGCTTCTTTTTTTATCCAAGCCGCAGGCTTGGTATATCATCGGCGCACGAAGTGCGGCGTATATCATCAAGGGCGGCTTGCCGCCCTTGTATCTCATCACGCGTCAGCGTGCATCTGCCTGCGGCTTGATGATATACAAAACTTCGTTTTGATGATATGCAATTCCTTCGGAATTGATGATATACAAGGCTTCGCCTTGATATGTTTGCAAAAATGTGATATAATTCGCTCGAAAGGAGTGATATTATGGCTAAAAACTATTTATTGATTTATTCTGAACAACTCGCAACTGAAATAGAATTACTATGTCAAAATATAAAGGCTTCGTCCAACACTCTTTTCCAAATTCGTAAAAGTTCAAGCAGCGTTTATGCTAACATTCGCGAAGCCAATTATGGGCAGAGCAAAGCGGATATGCTTTCCAAATTTGAAATTGCACTAAAGGAATGCAGTGAAACCGAAGGTTGGTTGCAATTATTATCCAATACAAGCGGCATCAATGATGATACATACAAAAAGTATAGAAATCTCTGTGGTCGAATCCGACGAATGTTGATTTCAAGTTGCAAGACCTTAAAGGAGAAAAACAATGGGTAAAATTTATACTCGTTTTACAGAACTAAAAAGGCAAGCAGCAAAAGATTGGTTTATGGATAAAGTAGGACTTGTAAAATTTGAATATGGAAACAAAAAATATGAGATATATTTTACAAGAAAACGCGCAAATAAATACTCTATCATTCATTGTAAAAACAACACGATTGAATGGGAGCAGTTTCCGGTTTTGCCTCGTATAGTGGGAAGGCGTTACGGTGAAAGAGAGACAATTATCAGCCTTACTCCATCAAAAGAATGCGTTAGAATTTTTGTGATTATGGGCAAGCCGAACAGTATCATAGGTCTTGACGAAGGCATTTTCCGTTCTATTCATAAGTACGATGAAAATTATATAAACGTAATGTCAACTGCGCGTTTCAAGGATTTATCTTTGCCAAGCGATTTTTAGGTGTACTTTTAGTCGTTCTTACCCAACTTTACGCACCTTTTAGTCGCTCTTTCACAAAACAAAAAACGAGTGCCCTCGCGGTGCTCGTTTTTTGTTTTGGTATCCGAGGGGTCAAATCAGAACCCCTTTCCGAGGCTTATTCGAGGTCCTCTGTCCCTTTTTCTTGACATTTCCCCACTGCTGTGCTACAATCAAGGAAAATGCTTTTTAAGGAGAAAATATATGGAAAACATCATAATCCGTCCATCCACGGAGGCGGATGCCGAGGCGGTTGAAAGAATAGCAAGGGAGGCCTGGAGGCCGATTTTTGAGGGCTATCGCGCACAGCTTGGCGAGGAGATCTTCCGTTTTCTTTATCCGACGGATCCCTTGGAGAAAAAGCAGGACGAGGTGAGAAGCGCGGCCTGCGGCGATGCTTGCTTCGTTGCGGAATTTGAAGGAAAGGTGGTTGGCTTTGCGACCTATCTTATCGAGGGCAAGCTCGGCGTTCTCGGAAACAATGCGGTTTCGATGCGCGGCAAGGGCATTGCGGGAATGCTCCACGCAAGGATTTTCGAGGAGCTGAAGGCCATCGGTTGCACGGCCGTTCGCGTTCGCACGGGGCTGGACGAGGCACACGCACCCGCAAGACGCGCCTACGAAAAGGACGGCTTCACGAACACGCTTTCGGATATCACCTATTTCAAGATGCTCTGATGCAAAAAAACGGAAAAATATTTTTCAAAAAAGACTTGACTTTATCGCTTTAAAGTGCTATCATAGTAACGTTAAATGCGTTAGCAACAGAAACAAGTAGATTTGGGATACCTCTTCAGAGAGCCGTCGGTTGGTGCGAGGCGGTGGGAATGCCCCTTTCGAATACCTTCTGCGAGCAGTGCACCGAAAGGATTTCTCCAAGTAGGCTGCAACGGGCGTTCCCGTCACAGAACTGAGGGTATGGCTTTGTACCCAAAAAGGCTTCCATCGCGAGGTGGCGGCGAACTGAGGTGGTACCACGGGATTTTTCTCGTCCTCTGTATTCTATCGGAATACGGGGGACTTTTCTTTTTTTCCGCCGTATCGCTTGAAAAGGAGAAAAAAATGACGGACGCACAGATTTACACGACCATAACACTTTGCCTTTACGCCATCGCAATGACGGCAATCGGTATAAAAAGCTACGGAAAATCAGGGACGCTGGACGGCTTCCTTCTCGGCGGGCGCAACATCGGTGCTTGGTTTACCGCTTTTTCCTACGGAACCTCTTATTTTTCCGCCGTTGTTTTCATCGGATATGCGGGACAGCACGGCTGGAACATCGGCATCGGCAGCATTTGGATCGGCGTTGGCAACGCGATCCTCGGTTGCCTGCTCTCCTGGCTCTTATTTGCAAACCGCACAAGAAAAATGACCAAGCACCCCGGCGCTAAGACGATGGCGGGCTACTTCGAAAAAAGATACGGATCCAAAAATCTCAAGCTTCTTTCCGCCGTGATCATTTTCGTTTTCCTCGTTCCCTATTCGGCCGCCGTTTACAGAGGCCTCGGAGCGCTTTTTGCGATCG
>JAZTWU010000018.1:0-1189 GCA_045636085.1 Eubacteriales bacterium | reverse complement strand
AGCTTTGCCCCGAGAGGCTGGAGATCGCGGATATCTCAAAAACCTCGGTTTGCCCCTTGGCGCGCGTGATGCGCGTGGAGCTTCGCAAAAGAGGCGTGCAGCATCTGAAGGTTGTGTATTCAAGGGAGGAGCCGCGTGCTTTGCCCTCGGAGAATGGCGAAAGGGTTGTTGCAAGCTGCGCCTTCGTTCCCTCCGTGGCAGGGCTGCTGATGGCGGCCGAGGTTATCAAAGAACTTGCAGAATGTAAACAATTATTGGAAAATAACGACAAATAAGGTGGCGTATGAAGGAAAAGAAGATAAAATTGAAGAAAAATTTTCAAACGCCCTTTTCGCTGTTTCTTGAAAGGATCACGGCGGAGGAAAGGGAGATGATCCGCGAATTCTTCGTGGATTTTGAACTGAATTTTTTGGTTTCGAAAAACGAGTGCCGCAAGTTTCGCCAGGATTTTGAGGCAGCGATCCTCTATCTTTACGATAGCGGCGTTCCGCTCTCCGAGGTGCTGAAAAGGCTCTCCCTCGATCATCTCGGCGGCTTCTACGCGCGCCCGTCCGTCACTTGGTTTCCTCTGGACGATGCGGCGAAGATCTATCCCATCTCTATGGAGCACGGCAAGCAGCATATGTTCCGCATCTCCGTGTATTTTAAGGAAAAGGTGATCCCTGCGCTTTTGCAGATGGCGCTCACCTTCACGATCAAGCGCTATCCCTCCTTTGCAACAACGCTGAAGAAGGGCATTTTCTGGCATTATCTCGATTCGGTGAAGAAGCATTTTCCCATCGAGCGCGAGCATGACGTGCCCTGCCAGCCGATCAAGGTTTCCTTAAGCGGCTCGCAGTCCTTCCGCCTGATGTATTATGAAAACCGCGTGAGCGCCGAGTTTTTTCACGTGCTGACGGACGGCACCGGCGGCCTCACCTTCCTTCGCTCTCTGACGGCGGAATACCTGCGCCTGCAGGGGATCGTGGCGCCCCTGGAGGATATCTGGGATGTGGAGGAAACGCCGACGGGCGAGGAGTTTGAAAACGCCTTCGTCAAGGTTGAGCGTGCGAAAAACGGCTCGGGCTTCGTGGATCGCCCCGCATTGCAGATGAACGGGCGGCTCACGCGCAGAAAGCCCTGCCGCGTTCTGCATTTCAAGATGGATGCCGAGCGGCTGCACGCCGTGGCAAAGGAAAACGGACTCTGC
>JAZTWU010000017.1:0-37926 GCA_045636085.1 Eubacteriales bacterium | reverse complement strand
CATAGAAGGGATGATAGCCGAAAACGGCACCGAGCTCGGTATTGGAGATCTCCTCGGCCATATTTTCGCGGATATAAGAATCAAGATTGGAGGCCATTGCGGCGGGGAGCGCATCCTCGCCCTCCGTGGCAAGCGCACCGAGCAAAATCAGCTTCAGCATTGCGGAAAGTCTTGGGCGCGCATCCGAGGCGGAGGAATTATATATATCGCACATACGCAGAAAGGTCTCCCTCTCCGCCGCCATATCCTCCACGAAGAGCGGCGCACCGCCCTGCTCGGTGCTCTCACAGCCGTATATGGGCAAAAAGCGCAAAACAACGGCGCGTATATGCTTGGACTTCGCTGCAAAGGCGCAGAAGGGAGGTAAATAGCAGAATGCACCGGGGCGCATATGTGTTTGCGCGCCGTCGCATTCGATCAGAAGATCCCCCGAAAGAACGAACACCGCGCGCGCCTCGGCAAAGCGACTTTCCGCCTGTGCAATGGCTTTATCCAAAAGCAAAACCTCGCGCACCTCGGGATTCAAGGCCTGAAGATCCATTTGCTTTTCCTCCTTATATTCAAATAGCATTGGAAAAATCTCCTACAATTCCCTATTATTGTAGCATTTTCCAAGTAGAAAATCAACAAATTTCAAGAATTTTGGGGAAAATATTTTCAAAAGCCCTTGACAAACGGAAAAACCTGTGGTAAAATAGTCGAGCAAAGGAAATTTGGCTCGTTGGTCAAGCGGCTAAGACACGGCCCTCTCAAGGCTGAAACATGGGTTCGATTCCCGTACGAGTCACCAACAAAATCCTTTTCAAGGAAGGATTTTTTCCATTCAAGATAGGCACCGTTGGGGTGCCTATTTTGTTTATTTGCAGAGCTTTCTGCTCTGCTTTTTCGTCTATGTGACCAAATTGTGAACATTATATTTATTTCTTTTGCCGAAGAATTGGTTATTTTTTTCACGAATCGTTCGTTTTTTCCACCGTCTCTTTATTCTCAAGAGAATTTTATATAATAAAAACAGGAGAAACAAAATGGAAAACAAACTCACACAAAAGTATGGTCTGTTTACCGCGATTGCGATGGTTATCGGTATCGTTATCGGCTCGGGCGTGTTCTTCAAGGGACAGAACATCCTGAACGCAACGAACGGCAACCTTTTCACGGGTATTCTGGCTTGGATCATCGGCGGCGTGATCATGATCATCTGCGCAATCACCTTTGCGGGCTTCGCTATGAAGTTCCAGAAGGTCAACGGCGTTGTTGACTACGCCGAGGCAACCTGCGGCAAGGGATATGCATATTTCCTTTCGTGGTTTATGATCACGATCTACTATCCCGGTATGACGAGCGTTCTCGCTTGGGTATCCGCGCGCTACACGCTGGTGCTCTTCACGGGTAACGACAGCCTGCTCACGAGCGGCCTCTGCCTCTCTCTTGCTTGCTTCTATCTTTGCGCCATCTTCGCTATGAACGCGCTGGCTCCGAAGATCGCAGGTAAGTTCCAGGTTGGTACCACCGTGATCAAGCTCATTCCCCTTGGCCTCGTTGCCATCGTCGGAACGATTGCAGGTCTTGTAAACGGCAACACCGTGAACGCCTTCTCGGGCGCGCTTGCCAGCGATGCGCAGGGCGGCGGACTCTTCGCGGCTATCATCGCAACCGTATTCGCATACGAGGGCTGGATCGTTGCTACCTCGATCAATGCAGAGCTGAAGAACGCAAAGCGCAACCTTCCTCTCGCCCTTCTTCTCGGCGGTATCATCATCGTTGCAATCTACGTGCTTTACTTCATCGGCCTTGCAGGTGCCGCTCCCGTGGATAAGCTTATGAGCGAGGGTGCAACCGTTGGCTTCAAGGGTCTGTTCGGCAATGCAGGTGCAACCATTCTGAACCTCTTCGTTGTTATTTCCTGCCTCGGAACGCTGAACGGTCTGACCGTTGGATGCTCCCGCGGTATGTATGCAATCGGCGTTCGCCGTCAGGGTCCCCGCGCTGAGACGATGGCTGAGATCAGCCCCACCACCAATATGCCCTCCAACTCTGCTTGGATCGGCCTTCTGGTTTGCGGCGCTTGGCTCTTCTACTTCTACGGTGCAAACCTGACCTCCTCCATCTTCGGTCTCTTCACCTTCGATTCCTCCGAGATTCCGATCGTTACGATCTATGCCTTCTATATTCCCGTATTCATTATGTTCGCTAAGAAGTACGGCAAGGAGGATAAGTTCCGTAACCTCGTGATGCCCATTCTTGCAACCATCGCTTCCGCCTTCATGGTGTTCGCCGCATTCTGGGCACACGGCGTGGTTCCCTTCCAGAACGCAAAGGCCGAGGGATCGTTCTCCTTCCCGATGCTCTTCTATCTCATCATCTTCGCCATCATTATGGGTATCGGCGCAATCTTCTATAAGAAAGCCAACAATGTTGAGCTCGAGGTTTCCGAGGAAGAATAATTCCTGAAAAACCATTCGCACCTGCTCCGAAAAGGGGCAGGTGCTTTTTTGCGCCGTTTTTCTTTTTTCGATTCGGGAAAGCGCAGAGCGCTATCCTTTTCCTTCCTTTTCTTCCTTATATTGTTCCTTGAAAAAATCGCGGATCCGTGGTAGTATCTTTCCGTGGGGCTCCCCCGTGCACCGCCTTTTTTATCGGAGAGAGCATCCCGAAAAAGCAAAAGAAAGGAGAGCTATGACGAAAACAAAAAGAACATTTGAAAGGCTTTTAGGATTATTTTTCTGCCTTGCATTTCTGCTTTTGACAGCCATCCCTGCGGCGGCGGCCGCGAAAAAGACCGAGCTTGCGCCGAAAACGGTGCAGAACAAAAGCGTCAGCGCATATCCGAGCGTTGGCATCTCGGTGGGAGGCAAAGCAATTGCAGGCGGCGGACGACTCATTCACGAAACGACCTACATACCTCTGCGCGCCATCGTGGAGGCCTTGACGGATGCCGAGATCGGCTACGAAGCAAAGACGCGCGAGGCCAGCGTGGAGGACGAGGGGCTCGTGATGCTCGTGCGCGACGGAGGACACACCGTTTATGCCAACGGCCGCGCGCTCTATTCGCTGACACCAGCCACGGTGATGAGCGACGGAAGAATGTATCTTCCCGTGCGCACGGCGGCCAAGGTGCTGGGCGTTTCGGTTGTCTGGAACGAAAAAACGCGGAGCGTTTCGCTCTCGGGCGAGGCGGATTATCTCGCCGATGCCGACCAATACTACAATAAGGACTCCCTCTATTGGCTCTCGCGCATCATCAGCGCGGAAAGTCAGGGTGAGCCTCTGCTGGGGCAGATCGCCGTCGGCTGTGTGGTGCTCAACCGCGTTCGCTCCCCCGAATACCCCGCAACGATCTACGGCGTGATCTTCGATCGCCGCTACGGGGTGCAATTCAGCCCCGTGAAAAACGGGAGCATTTATAACACGCCCTACGAGGCCTCCGTGACAGCGGCCAAGATCTGCCTTGAGGGATACAGCGTTTCGAGCGAGATTCTCTTTTTCCTTGAGCCGAGGATCTCCACCTCGCTTTGGGTGCCGAACAACCGCCCCTACCGCTTCACGATCGGAAATCACGATTTCTACGCCTGAAAATTTTAACGGCGGCGGCAGATTTTTCCGCGAAGGTCTTGCAAAAAGGCAAAATATGTTGTATACTACTCTTGTAAAAAATCTTAAGGGAGAATCACTATGGTATACAATCTGAAGGTTGCAGGCATCGAGAGAGATCTGCCGCTTTGCCCCATTGGAGAAAATCTGAATATTGCCGCATTCGTTCTTTTCGGCGACGTTGAATTGACCGAACGCTGCGCCAAGGCGCTCTATGAAAAAGCCCCCGATCACGACGTGATGATCACCGCGGAATCGAAGGGCATTCCCCTCATTCACGCAATGTGCCGTGAGAGCGGAAAGAACCGCTATGTGCTGGCGCGCAAATCCGTGAAGCTCTATATGAAGGGCGTGGTTGCCTGCGAGGTGCAGTCGATCACCACCTCCGCAAAGCAAACGCTTTATATCGACGGCGAGGATGCCGAATTTATGAAGGGAAAGCGCGTTCTGATCGTGGATGATGTGATCAGCACGGGTGAATCCCTGCACGCGCTGGAAAAGCTCGTTGAGCTTTCGGGCGGAAACATCGTCGGCCGCATGGCCGTGCTCGCCGAGGGCGATGCGATTGCAAGAAAAGACATCACCTATCTTGCACCCCTGCCGCTCTTTGACGGCGAGGGAAACGCCTTGAACTGATCGATGTTTTTTTAACTAAAGAAAATGAGCAACGCATAAGGCTTTTTGCCTTCTGTGCTTGCTCTTTTTTCTTTTTGCAAAAAAGGATGCCTTCTTTTTCCATTCTTCGCGCCGCATATTTTCACTTTCGTCGGCAATACTTTCCTTATCGGCAAGACCGATGGAAGAGGAGATTTCCGTATGCGAAAGGGAAAGGTTGAAATCTGCGGTGTCAACACCGCAACGCTGAAAACGCTCACCGAGGAGGAAAAGCAGGAGCTTCTGCGCCGCGTGCACGAGCAGGGCTGTCGCGAGGCAAGAGAGGCGCTCGTGATCGGGAATCTGCGACTCGTTCTGAGCGTGATCGGCCGCTTCTCCTCCAAAAAGGAGCAGATCGAGGATCTGTTTCAGGTCGGTTGCGTTGGCCTTCTCAAGGCGATCGATAACTTCAATACCGAGCTCGGCGTTCGCTTCTCGACCTACGCCGTGCCAATGATCCTCGGCGAGGTGCGCCGCTATCTGCGCGATAACAACAGTCTGCGCGTTTCCCGAGGCCTGCGCGATCTCGCCTACCGCGCCCTGCAGGTGCGCGAGGAATTTTGCCGCAAGGAGGGGCGCGACCCCTGCATCTCGGAAATAGCAAAGCTTCTCGGCGAGGAGGAAAAGGCCGTTTCCCGCGCGATGGAGGCGATCGTGGAGCCGATGTCGCTTTACGATTCGGTTTATAACGACGGCGAGGACTCTATGTATGTGATCGATCAGCTCGGAGACGACGAGGAGGGAGACGAGGGCTTCGTTGAAAGCATCTCCCTGCGCGAGGCGCTTGGCAAGCTTTCCGAAAGGGAGATGGGCATCATTTCCCTGCGCTTTTATAAAGGACGAACGCAAATGGAGATCGCCGCCGAGATCGGCATCAGCCAGGCGCAGGTCTCTCGCCTTGAAAAGGGCGCAATCGAAAAGCTCCGAAAATATATGGTTTAATAAAAAAAAGAGCACATTTTGCAAATATTTCGTTGCATCAAGTGCTCTTTTCTTCTATTTTCTTGCTTTGCCGCTTCTTCGGCTCTGCCTTAGAGGCTTCCTCTTTTTTTTGCGCAGGCTTTGCAAAATCAAAGACCGCCTCGCCATCACGGATCACGAGCGCACCGTCAAAGGGGCGTCCCGTTTTAGAGATAAAGCCACGAAGCTTAGGGCTCTTTCCCGTGGCAAGCAAGGCCTGCACCGCCGTTTTCGGAATGGCTCTTGAGCAGATCGAAAGGCCGATCTTGAAGTCGCATCCGTCCTTATAGCCCATACAGCCGTATGCGCGGTTGCCGCGGATCACGTTGGCACCGCATTTCGGACAGCGGCCCATAATCTCACCGAGCGCTCCCGTATCCTCGGGCGGAAGCTCGTGCTTCTTTCCCTCCTCAAAGATACTGCCAATCTCAGCCTTTGCAAGCGCAACGCTCTCATCCACCGTCATCTGCCCGTGGTAAACGCTCTTCAGCGCCTTGCCCATCTCACTAGTTTTATACTTATCCATACGGATGCCGAGGCGCTCCAAGGAATGGATCAGGCGCTCACCACCCGGAAGAATGCTGTAAACGTCCTTCTTCAGTTCAATATAGCCGCTCTTTCGCGCGTTGTCGATAATGCCCGTCCTCGTCGCCTCCGTGCCAAGCTCAAGCCCCTCGAATATAGCCTTATAATCCTCCGCATCGTCCACCTCACCGCTCTGCTCCAGCTCCTTGGCCTTCGCCTTATCGTCCTTGAAGGGATTTTTCAGATAATTGTTGAGCGTTTCGATCGTATAATGCTTCGGCGGCGTGGTTTGCCGCTCGGCGGGCTCAAAGCGGATAGAAACCGCATCTCCCTCCGAAAGCGCAGGAAGAATCTTATCCTTCTGCGAATAATCGTCGTATTTCGTCCAGCCCGCCTGGCGGATCACCGTTCCCTTCAGAACGAATTCCTCAAGATCGCCGACGGCAATGCGGATCTCGCTCTTATCCGCAAGGCATTCCTCTGCGCAGAAGACGGCAACGAAGCGGCGCATCACCGTGCCGTACACCTGCTTCTGCTTCTCGGTGAGCTTTGCCGTATCCGGAATCTTGTAGGTCGGCGTCAGGGCTGAGTGCGACTCGATCTTCGAATCGTCAAAGATCGTTTTGGAATCCTTGAAGCGCACGGGATAGCCGAGCTTCGAAACCCCTGCAAGAATGGCGCGGATCTTATCCTTCTCCGCCGTTGCCAGATATTCGGAGTTGGTTCTCGGATAGGTGAGATACCCCTCCTCGTAAAGCTTCTGCACGATCTCAAGGCTCTCTGCCATCGACATCTTGTATTTCTTACCCAGCACATTCTGCAAGGCGGAAAGCGAATAGAGCTTTCCTGCGGGAATGCGATCCTGCTTATTTTTCACGGAGGTGACGACTGCACCTGCCGCATTGTATTTTTCAGCAAGCGCGCGGCATTTATCAAGCTCGACGGCAGAAAATTTATCCTTGCCCCAAAGCTCCAGCGCCTCGCCGAGATTTTCCTCGCGGCTTCGGAGCATATAATAGGTCTCGGGGGAGAAATTGCGGATCTCCATATCCCTGTCGTAAATCGCGCGCACGATGGGAACGATCACGCGGCCAACGCGAAGCAGCGTGCCCGCGCGGATGGTGGCAAACCGCGTGAGATTCACGCCGTAAAGCCAATCGATGAAGGTGCGGGCATAGCCCTCGTTTGCCAGATGGTCATAAGCCCCCTCCTCCTTCATATCCGCGAGCGCGGCGCGCACGGTCTCGGGCGTTTGGTCGGGGAGCCAGAGGCGAAGCTGGCGCTTCTCACTCTTCAGCGCGTGACGAACGCAAAGGCGAACGATGATCTCACCCTCGCGGTCTGCGTCTCCCGCGTTGACGATCGCGCTCACGTCCTCGCGGTTGCAAAGATATTCCAGCGTTTTGAATTGGCGAACGACGCCGCCGTCCACCTGCTTATCGTCTCCCTTACGAAGCTCGAAATGGAATTTTTCGGGAAAGCAGGGGAGGTTCTCCATCGTCCACTTCGTGCCCCCGTCGGGCGAGGGATTATAATGCTCTATATCAGCAAGGGAAAAGAGGTGGCCGAACGCCCAGCTGACGATATAATCGCCGCCGATAAAATATCCGTCCTTGCGATCCATTTTTCCGATGCCCGCAACGATATTGCGTGCAAGGCTCGGCTTTTCCGCAATGATAAGGATCATTTCCTCTCCCCCTTCCGTTTTTTCACCCCTCTATTTTACCACAAATAAAGGAAAAATTCCATATCTTTTTTTCAATTTTGCATTTTCGTCATATGTGATAAAAATGAGATTTTTTTGTGGTGACATTGACGAATTTTGGAAAAGGGGAAAAAAGCCCTTTTCTTTCGCGCGCGGATATGCTAAAATAAAGGTGATAAATAAAACACGGAATATAAGAGGCAACATATGGCAAAGCTTTATTTCAAATACGGCGCGATGGGCTCCTCCAAGACCGCGCAGGTGCTGATCACGAAATTCAATTACGAGGAGCGCGGAATGCGCGTTTTCCTCATCAAGCCCGAGATCGACACGCGCGACGGCAGAGAGCTCATCCGCTCGCGCATCGGCCTTTCGGCAACCGCCGTTTGCATCCCCAAGGATGCAAGCCCCGAGGATTATCTGAAGGCAGAGCGGGAAAAATACGACGTGATCATTGCGGACGAATGCCAGTTTTTCTCCAAGGAGCAGATTGATTCTCTGCGCGAGATCGTGGACCGTTATCAGATCCCCGTGCTCTGCTTCGGTCTGCGCACGGACTTTCTCACCCGCCTCTTCCCCGGAAGCGCGCGCCTTTTCGAGGTGGCGGATTCCATCGCGGAGATCAAAACCATTTGCGCCTGCGGCGCAAAGGCAACCGTGAATGCGCGCCTGAACGAAAAGGGAAAAATTCTGACGCACGGCAGTCAGGTGATGCTCGGCGGAAACGACCGATACCTCGCAATGTGCCATAAATGCTGGACAGAGCAAATCGAAAAGCAAAAGGAAAATTCCTGAATCTGAAAGCAATAAGGAGAACGGCAATGGATGTGAAAAAAATTCTCTCGGTCTGCGACCATACGCTTCTTTCCCAATCGGCAACGGAGGCAGAGATCCGCGCGCTTTGCGACGACGGTATCCGCTTCGGCACGGCCTCGGTCTGCATTCCGCCCGCCTATGTGAAAATGGCGAAGGACTATGTGAAGGGCAAGCTCCCGATCTGCACCGTGATCGGCTTCCCGAACGGATATATGACGACGGCGGCAAAGGTTTTCGAAACAAAGGACGCCGTGCAAAACGGGGCCGACGAGATTGATATGGTGATTCATATCGGCCTCGTGAAGGATAAAAAATTCGACCTGCTCGAGGAAGAGATCCGCGCGGTCCGCGCCGCCTGCGAGGGCAAAATTCTGAAGGTTATCATCGAGACCTGCCTTCTCACGGATGAGGAAAAGGCGATTCTGACAAAAATCGTTTCCGCCACGGGCGCGGACTATATCAAGACATCAACGGGCTTTGCGGGCGGCGGTGCCACCGTGGAGGACATCCGTATTTTCGCAAGAGAGCGCGCACCGCATCTGAAGATCAAGGCGGCGGGCGGCATCTCCTCCCTCGCCGATGCCGAAGCAATGATGGAGGCAGGCGCCGAGCGCCTCGGCACGAGCCGCATCGTTCGCATTGCGAAGGCCGAGGATTCGAAAAAGGACACCTATTAAAGCAAAGGAGGCACAGCGATGGCAAACTATCCAACCCCTCATATTCAGGCAAACCCCGAGGATTTCGGCAAAACGGTTCTGATGCCGGGCGATCCCCTGCGCGCAAAGTTCATTGCAGAGAATTTCCTTGAAAACGCGCGCCTTGTCAACAACGTGCGCTCCATTCAGGGCTACACGGGCTATTACAAAGGAACGAAGGTCTCCGTGATGGCCAGCGGTATGGGAATGCCCTCCATCGGCATTTATTCCTATGAGCTTTATAATTTCTTCGGTGTGGAAAATATCCTGCGCGTCGGCTCTGCGGGCGCTTTGCAAAAAGATGTGCACGTGCGGGATCTCATACTCGGTATGGGCGCATCCACCAATTCCTCCTACGGAGATCAATTCGGCCTCTGCGGAAGCTTTGCGCCGCTCTGCTCCTACGACCTTTTGAAAATCGCCGCAGAGGAAAGCGAAAAAATCGGTGCGCGCTATCACATCGGAAACCTTCTCTCCTCTGATGTTTTCTATAACGCCGATCCCACCTTCAACCAAAAATGGATCGATATGGGCGTGCTCGGCGTGGAAATGGAGGCGGCCGCCCTCTATATGAATGCGGCAAGAGCCGGCAAGCGCGCGCTCGCGATCTGCACCGTTTCCGACCATATTGTCACGGGTGACTCCTTGGATTCCGATGCAAGGCAAACCTCCTTCACGGATATGATGCGCGTGGCGTTGAACACGGCCGTTCTCGCAGAAAACCTATAAAAAGGAAACAATCGTTTACAAAATGAAAAGAATATTTTTGATCGTTCTTGATTCTCTCGGCATCGGCCACGCGCCGGATGCCGCCGCCTTCGGCGACGAGGGAGCGAATACGCTTGCACGTGTGGCGCGCGGCGCGCATCTTCCGAGTCTTGCGGCGCTGGGACTCGGACATATCGACGGCGTTTGCGCCCTCGACAAAAGCGGCACCCCCACGGCGGCATACGGCCGCCTGACCGAGGTGAGCCGCGGCAAGGATACCACCGTCGGGCATTGGGAGCTGATGGGGCTCTATTCCGAAAAGCCCCAGCCCGTGTATCCCGAAGGCTTTCCCGAGGCGGTGCTTCGCGCCTTTTCGGAGGCGACGGGGCGCGGCGTTCTCTGCAACCGTCCCTATTCGGGCACGGATGTGATCCGCGACTACGGAGCGGAGCATCTGCGCACGGGAGACCTCATCGTTTATACCTCGGCGGACAGCGTGTTTCAGATCGCGGCGCACGAATCGATCGTTCCCTGCGAGCTTCTATATGACTACTGCGAAAAAGCAAGAGCGCTCCTTAAAGGAGAGCACGCCGTCGGCCGCGTCATCGCGCGCCCCTTCACGGGCGAGATCGGTTCCTTCCGCCGCACGGAAAACCGCCGCGACTTCTCCCTTGCGCCGCACGGCGAAACGCTTTTGGATATTCTCAAGAGCGAGGGCTTCGACGTGATCTCCGTTGGCAAGATCTCGGATATCTTTGCAGGGCGCGGCATCACGGAAAGCCACCCAACGCACGGCAACGCCGAGGGGATGCAGACCGCCCTTGCGCTTTCCGAAAAGGATTTTCGCGGTCTTTGCTTTATCAATCTCGTGGATTTCGATTCGCTTTACGGCCACAGGCAGGATTCCGAGGGCTACCGCCGCGCGCTGGAGAAATTCGACGCCTTCCTTCCCTCTCTGCTGGCATCTCTCGGCGAAGAGGACGCGCTGATTATCACGGCCGATCACGGCTGTGATCCCGGTGACGACAGCACGGATCACACGCGCGAATGCGTTCCGCTTCTGATTTACGGAAAGCAGGTCGCTCCCGTGGCGCTCGGAACGGCGCACGGCTTCTATACCGTAGCAAAAACCGTTGCCGACCTGCTCGGCACGAAAAAGAAGCCGCCGCTCGGAGAAGGCCTTGCCGAAAAAATCATCAAAACGGTGTAAGCTATGAAGGAGTATACGAACGAGACGCTCGTTTCGCTGGCCTGCGAGGCGAGAGAAAACGCCTATTGTCCCTATTCGGGCATTGCCGTCGGCGCGGCGCTCGTCACCGAGAGCGGCGAGCTCTTTCTCGGTGCCAATGCGGAAAACGCCGCCTTCGGCCCAAGCATCTGCGCGGAGCGCGCCGCCTTTGCCGCCGCGCTTTCGGCAGGGCATCGAAAATTTTCCCGCATCGCCGTGGTTGGCGGCGCGAAGGATGCTTCGCCAAGCCGTCGCTTTCCGCCCTGCGGCGTTTGCCTCCAGGTAATGGCGGAATTTTGCGAAAAGGATTTTGAGATCCTTCTCTCCGACGGCAAGGAGATTTTCAAAACGACGCTCGAGGCGCTTTTGCCCCACGGCTTCGGCGCAGAGCATTTTTAAGGAGCCTTCCTATGCGGATGTATGATATTATCGAAAAGAAAAAGCGCGGCGAAGCGCTCACGGAGCAAGAGATCCGCTTTTTCGCAAACGGTGCGGCAAGCGGCAAAATCCCCGATTACCAGCTTTCTGCCCTCCTGATGGCGATCTGCCTGCGCGGTATGAGCGAGGAGGAAACCTTTTTCCTCACGGCCGCCATCGCGGAATCGGGAGACACGGTGGATCTCTCCGCCTTTGGCGACGGCACGGCGGATAAGCATTCCTCCGGCGGCGTTGGCGACAAAACAACGCTGATCGTTGCCCCTCTTGCGGCCGCCGCAGGCGCGGTGATGGCCAAGATGAGCGGGCGCGGCCTCGGCCACACGGGCGGCACCGTGGACAAGCTGGAATCCATTCGCGGCTACCGCACCACAGTAACGCCCGAGGAATTCTATTCCCTCGTGAAGAAAAACGGCATCGCCGTGATCGGGCAGAGCGGCAACCTTGCTCCTGCGGATAAAAAGCTTTACGCCCTGCGTGATGTCACCGCAACGGTGGACTCGATCCCCCTCATCGCCTCCTCCATTATGGGAAAGAAGCTGGCGGCGGGAAGCAAAACCATCGTTCTCGACGTCAAATACGGAAGCGGCGGCTTTATGAAAACGCCCGAGCAGGCGGCAGAGCTTGCCGAGGTGATGGTGCGCATCGGCAAAAAATACGGCCGTCGCGTGGCCGCGCTGATTACGAATATGGATCTTCCGCTCGGTAACGCCGTCGGAAACGCGCTGGAGGTGAAGGAGGCCATCGAGGTTCTTCGCGGCGGCGGATGCCGGGGCCTTCGCGCGCTTTGCCTTGCCCTTGCGGCCACCGTCGTCCGTCTTTCGCTCGGTCTTTCCGAAAAAGAGGCACAGAAAAAAGTCACCGATGCGCTGGAAAGCGGCCGTGCATACGAAGCCTTCCGCCGCTGGATCGGAAGTCAGGGCGGCGATACCTCCCTCTGCGATCATCCCGAGCTTTTGCCCGCAGGTAAGCATAGCCGCACCGTTCTTGCGCCGCGCGGCGGATACATCGCGCATATGAATGCACAGCGCGTGGGCGAGGCCTGCGTTCTTCTCGGCGCGGGCAGGCAAACGAAGGAGGATGTCCTCGATATGGGCGCAGGCATCATTTTGCACAAAAAGACGGCGGATAGGGTTGCCGCCGCAGAGCCTGTTGCAACCCTCTATGCAAGCGATGCATCCAAGCTTTCGCAGGCTGAAGCGCGCTTCCTCTCCTCCCTCTCCTTCGCCGATGAAGCTCCGAAAATGCAACCGTTAATTTACAAAACGATCCTTTAATCCCCCATCGTGAAACCAATTCCCCTACCTTCATCCCCGAGAAGATCTGCAAGGATTTTTCTCGGGGATCTTTATTTGCTTGTGAAACTTTAAACGGGTTTTTGCACTTTTAACAGAAATGCTTCTCTTTGCCGATTCTTTGCTCTTTTCCCTTGATTTTTCCCGCATTTTGTGATACAATATATACTGGTGAAAAATTGTGGAGGTGGCGCCATTGTATTCAAAATTCGTGCATACCTTCTATTACTTTAATATTGCCGTGCAATCCGTTTTTTCTCTGCTCACACCGATCGGGCTTGCAACGCTTCTTGCTTGGTTTCTTTCGAGTCGCGGCCTCGCTTACGGATGGATCTATGCGCCGCTCATTCTTTTGGGCGTTGGCGTCGGTCTTTACTCTATGATCCATTTTATCCTCACGGCGAGTGCGCAGGTGCGCGCGCTGGAGGAGGCGGCAGAGCAGAAGCAGAGATGCGAGCGGCTGAAAAAAGAAAAAAAGGAGGAGAACCCGAAGTGGTGAAGGAAAAAAGCCCCGTTTTTAAGGAAACGCTTCGCCTCGCCCTTGGCGAGCTGGTCGTTTCAGCTCTGGTGGTGCTGGTTTATTTTCTTATCGATAAAACCGTGCGCTGGCAGGTTCCCCTCAGTGCGCTTCTCGGCTCGGCCGTGATCGTCGGCAACTTCTTTTTCCTCGCGCGGAGCGCGGACAAGACCTTTATGCTTGCTATGGAGGCGCGCGGCAATAAGGAAATGAATGACGATGAGATTGCCGCATTCACCGCAGAATATCAGGCAAAGATGGCCGCAAGAATGCAGCTTTCCTTTCTTATCAGAATCCTTAGCATGGCGGCCACGGTGGCGCTCGCCTTTATCCTTCCCTTCCTTGAGGGAATTGCCGCCGTCGTTCCCCTGCTGATGCAGCGCCCGCTCCTCTACCTGGGCGAAATTTTCCGTAAAAAGGAGGATAAGGCAAAATGAATTTGAATATTGGCGGCCCCGGCGTCTTTTTCACAATTCCGATCCTTGGCGGCATTGCGATCACGCAAACGGCGCTCTCCCTCCTGTTGGTGACACTTCTGCTCATTGTCGCGGCCGTGATCGTCACGCGGAAGATCGAAAAGCGCCCCGGAGGGCTTCAGGTGATCGTTGAAAAGCTCGTGGATATGCTGTACGGCCTTGTGGAAAGCACGATGGGTAAGCACAATCTGCGCTTCGCCCCCTATATCGGCGCGCTCTTCCTCTCCTCGCTTTTCGGCTCCCTGATCGGAACGACGCAGATTTTCCGCTCCACCACGGGCGACCTCTCCGTGACGCTGGCATGGGCCTTGGCAACCACGGCTATGGTCTGGTATTCCAACATCAAAAACTTCGGCCTCAAAAAATGGCTCAAGGGCTTCTCGGAGCCCATCGCGGTGATGACGCCGATGAACATCGTCAGCGAAATCGCCAACCCCGTTTCGATGGCCTTCCGTCACTTCGGTAACGTCACGGGCGGCTCGGTTCTGATGAGCGTTATCTATGCGGCGCTGGCAGGACTTTCCTCGCTGATCTTCGGCTGGATCCCCGGCGTGATCGGCACGATTCCCTTCTTCCAGGTGGGAATCCCCGCTCTGCTTTCGATTTATTTCGACCTTTTCTCGGGCTTTGTGCAGGCCTTCGTATTCTGTCTTCTGACGATGGTTTACGTCGGCGAAGCCAACCCGCCCCGCGAGGAGCTTCCCGTGAGAGAGAAAAAGGCAAAGAAGCAGAAATAATTTTCCTTATGTTTTCAAAAAAATAAAAAATAAATTTTAACTTTTGGGAGGACTTTTACTATGGATATCAATGCAGCTTGCGCACTCGGTGCAGGACTTTGTATGGGACTTGGCGCTATCGGCCCCGCAATCGGTGAGGGTAACGCTGTCGGAAAAGCGCTGGAGGCAATGGCACGCCAGCCCGAAATGGCAAGCACCCTGCGTACCAATATGATTCTCGGATGCGCAATCACCGAGACCACGGGTATCTACTCGCTCGTTATTTCCCTTCTTCTTCTCTTCGTATTCAAGGGCATTTAAGCCTCTCTTGGATGCGAAAACAGCCCCGCAAGGGAGCAAATACGGAAGGGTACGACTATGTTTGAGAGATTTGAATCGTTTGTAGGTGTCAATTTCTTCACGATGATCTTCGCTTGGGCGAATCTCTTGATCCTCTATCTCGTGCTTCGCAAGATTCTCTTCAACCCCATCAAGAATATGATCGATAGCCGAAAAAAGGAGATCGACGATATGTATGAGGGTGCAGAGAAGGATCGCGCCGAGGCCGAAAGTATGCGCAAGAGCTACGAGCAGAAGCTCGAGAATGCGGCCGAGGAAAGCGAGGAAATGCTTCGCTCGGCACAGCGCCGCGCGCTCCTGAAGGAGGAAGAAATCCTGAAGGAGGCCGAGGAAGAGGCGCGCCGCACCAAGGAAAGAGCCGAGGAGCAGATCGCTCTCGAAAAGCGCCAGGCAATGAACGAGATCAAGGACGAGGTTTCCGCCATCGCCCTGCAGATCGCGGAGGCCGTGGTTGCCCGCGACGTGAAGGCCGAGGAGCACGAGGCGCTGATCGACGGCTTTATCGACGCGATGGGTGAAAAAAATGATTGACACGAAGGAATACGCAAAGGCGCTTTTTCTGCTTGCAGAGGAGAAGAATGCCATTGAGGCCACGCTCTCTGAATTCAAGCAGGTGGCGGCGGCTCTCGCCGAAGAGCCCGAATACGCATCCCTCTTGGATTCCCCCGCGCTTTCAAGAGAGGAAAAGGATTCGCTGATCGAGGAGGCCTTCGCCTCGCTGGATACCGATCTTCGTTCCTTTTTGAAGATCCTTTGCTCTGCACACGCGCTTTACACACTTCCCCGCACGCTTGCGGCCTATGAGGCTCTTTGCGACGAGGCGATGGGAATTCTGCGCGCCGAGGCGATCACGGCCCTGCCGCTGACCGAGGCGCAAAGCGAGAAAATCTGTGCGCGCCTGAAGGAGCAGACCGGCAAAACCGTGGTTCTTGAGAACACGGTGGATGCCTCCGTTCTCGGCGGCATCAAGCTTCGCTTTATGGGCAAGCAGATGGATGCTTCGCTCAAAAACCGTCTGGAGGCGATCCGCGAATCGCTCCGGAGCACCGCACTCGGTGTAGAAAATAATGGAAGGTGACGGTGATACTATGCAATCCAAAACGAGTGATATCAGTAAGATCATAAAAGAGCAGATTAAAAATTACAGCGCGAAAATCCGCAAGGACGAGATCGGCTACGTCATCTCGGTTGGTGACGGAATTTCGAAGGTTCACGGCCTTGAAAAGTGCAAGGCAAACGAGCTTCTCGAATTTGCCAACGGCTCCTTCGGTATGGCGCTGAACCTTGAGGAAAACTGCGTCAGCGCCGTTCTTCTCGGAACGGACGTCGGTATCACGGAGGGCAGCCTCGTGAAGAGAACGGGACGCGTTGTTTCCGTTCCCGTGGGTGACGCAATGATCGGCCGCGTTGTGGACGCGCTCGGAAGCCCCAGAGACGGCAAGGGCCCCATTGACGAAGCCGAATACCGCCCCATTGAGAAAAAGGCGGCGGGCATTATTGAAAGAAAATCCGTTTCCGTTCCTCTGCAAACGGGTATCAAGGCGATCGATGCTATGATTCCCATCGGCCGCGGCCAGCGTGAGCTGATCATCGGCGACAGACAGACGGGAAAAACCACCATTGCAACCGATACCATCATCAACCAGCGCGGCAAGGGCGTAATCTGCGTCTATGTTGCGATCGGACAGAAGCAGTCCACCGTGACCGAGGTTGTGGACACGCTTTATAAAAACGGCGCAATGGACTATACCGTTGTCGTTGCGGCGACGGCCTCCGAGAGTGCACCCCTGCAATACATTGCACCCTATTCGGGATGCACCATCGGCGAATACTTTATGGATCAGGGCAAGGATGTTCTGATCGTTTACGACGATCTTTCCAAGCACGCGGTGGCATACCGTGCGCTCTCTCTGCTGATCCGCCGCCCCCCGGGCCGCGAGGCCTATCCCGGCGACGTTTTCTATCTGCATTCGAGACTTCTGGAGAGAGCCGCAAGACTTGCCCCCGAATACGGCGGCGGATCGCTGACGGCGCTTCCCATTATCGAAACGCAGGCGGGCGACGTCTCCGCTTATATCCCCACGAACGTTATTTCCATTACCGACGGTCAGATCTTCCTTGAGACCGAGCTCTTCCACTCCGGCGTTCGTCCGGCCGTGAACCCCGGTATCTCGGTATCCCGCGTCGGCGGCAATGCGCAGATCAAGGCGATGAAGAAGGTGGCAGGGCCCTTGAAGCTTCTGTATTCGCAGTATCGCGAGCTGCAGGGCTTTGCGCAGTTCGGCTCGGACCTCGATGCCGACACCAAGGCGCGCCTTGCGCAGGGCGAAAGAATCGTTGCCGTGCTGAAGCAGGGCAAGAATGCGCCCATTGCCGTTGAGCTTCAGGTCTGCATTCTCTATGCCGTTACGAACAATCTCCTCGCAGACATTGCCGTGGAGGACATCCCGCGCTTTGAGGAGGCGCTTTTCGAGCACCTGACGGCAAACGAGGAGGCGCTTCTCTCTTCGATCCGCGAAACGGGCGTTCTCTCCGATGAGAGCACCGAAACGCTGAAAAACGCCATCGCAACCTGCAAGAAAAACCTTTATAAGTAAACAATTCTTAACAAAATACCTTTTGGAAAGGAGGGAGATCTATGGCTGGCGCATCAATGAATGATATCAAAGCACGCATCAAAAGCGTGAACAGCACGATGCAGATCACCAAGGCAATGGAGCTCGTTGCAACCTCAAAGCTTCGCCGCGCGAAGATGCGCGCCGAGCAGAGCCGCGCATACGGCGAAATAACGGCCGAGGCGATGGGCCGACTTCTCAGCTCTCCTTCGTTAACGGAATCTCCCTATGCAAAGGCGCCTGCGGGCGGCAAGACCTGCTTTTTGGTGATTGCAGGCGACCGCGGACTTGCGGGTGGCTTCAACGTCGGCATTTTCCGCCTTGCAAAGGCGCTTGGCATCGAGGAAAATGCCTGCGTTCTCCCCATCGGAAAAAAAGCCGTGGATTATTATCGCGGACGCGCCGAGTGCATCAGCGACGATTTCTATCCCGTGGAGGATCTCTCGGTGGGCGCGGCGATGCGCATCGCAAGAGAGGTCGTGCATGGCTTTGACGAGGGGAAATTTGATCGCGTGGTTCTCGTTTACACGCGCTTCGCCTCGATGATCTCTCAGATCCCCTCGCATCTGGATCTGCTTCCCCTCAAGGCAAGCAGATCTGGCTCCGATCCCATAGCGGATGCGGATATCTGCGAGCTTCTCTCTGCCCTTCTGCCCGAGTATCTCGGCGGTCTTATTTACGGAGCGATCAGCGAATCTCTCGCCGCAGAAAGCGGCGCGCGCCGCACGGCGATGAATGCCGCGAATAAAAATGCAGAGGAAATGATCGGATCTCTGAACCTCAGCTACAACCGCGCGCGTCAGGCAATGATCACGCAAGAAATTACTGAAATTGTTTCCGGTGCGGAAGCGCTTTAAGCGCCGCGCGCCGAAGAAAGGAACGAATATGAGCAAAAACGTGGGAAAGGTGCTGCAAATCATCGGCCCTGTTTTGGACATTCAATTTGAAAAGGGAAAGGTTCCCGACCTTCTGAACGCCATCGAGATCCCGCACGAGGGAAAAACGGTGGTCTGCGAGGTGGCAACGCAGGTGGGCGACGATGTCGTTCGTTGCATTGCTATGTCCTCGACGGACGGTATGAGCCGCGGTATGGAGGCGATCGACACGGGCAAGGGCATCACCGTTCCCGTCGGCCCCGAAACCCTCGGCCGCATCTTCAACCTCCTCGGCGAGGTGCAGGATAACGGGCCCGCGCTTGAGGGCGTTCGCCGCGACTGTATCCATAAGGCGCCCCCCTCTTATACCGAGCAGGAGAGCACCGCAGAAATTCTGGAAACGGGCATCAAGGTCGTTGACCTGATCGCGCCCTACGCCAAGGGCGGAAAGATCGGCCTCTTCGGCGGCGCAGGCGTTGGAAAAACGGTTCTTATTATGGAGCTGATCAATAACGTCGCAAAGCAGCACGGCGGCATCTCCGTTTTCACGGGCGTTGGAGAAAGAACCCGCGAGGGAAACGATCTCTATAACGAAATGAAGGAATCCGGCGTTCTTTCCAAGACCGCACTCGTTTACGGTCAGATGAACGAGCCTCCGGGAGCAAGAATGCGCGTTGGCCTTTCGGGACTGACGATGGCGGAATACTTCCGCGATCAGGAGGGACAGGACGTTCTTCTCTTTATTGACAATATTTTCCGATTCACGCAGGCAGGCTCCGAGGTTTCCGCGCTTCTCGGCCGTATGCCCTCCGCCGTTGGCTATCAGCCCACGCTGGCAAACGAGATGGGCGCGCTTCAGGAGAGAATCACCTCCACCAAGCGCGGCTCCATCACCTCCGTGCAGGCCGTTTACGTTCCTGCCGACGACCTGACCGACCCCGCACCCGCCACCACCTTCGCGCATCTGGATGCAACGACGGTGCTTTCCAGAAGCATCGCCTCTCTGGGTATTTATCCCGCCGTGGATCCCTTGGATTCCACCTCCCGCCTCCTTTCTCCCGATGTTGTCGGCATTGAGCACTACGAGGTGGCAAGATCCGTTCAGCAGATTCTTCAGCGCTATAAGGAGCTGCAGGATATCATTGCAATTATGGGTATGGATGAGCTTTCCGACGAGGATAAGCTGACCGTCAGCCTCGCAAGAAAAATCCAGCGCTTCCTGTCTCAGCCCTTCACCGTTGCCGAGCAGTTCACCGGTATGGAGGGACGCTATGTGCCCGTGAAGGAGACCATTCGCGGCTTCCGCGAGATCCTTGACGGAAAGCACGACGAGCTTCCCGAATCCGCCTTCCTCTTCGTCGGCACGATCGACGAAGCCGTTGCCAAGGCAAAAGCAATGAAGGCCGCGCAGTAAGGAGGACTTATGAAAGAGTTTTCCTTGCAAATCGTCTCGCCCGATAAAACGGGCTATGACGGGATGGCCGTGAGCCTTCTGATCCGCACGACGGAGGGCGATGTTGAAATTCTCGCGGGACACGCGGATCTTCTCGCCGCACTCGGCACGGGTCGCGCGCGCATCCGCAAGGCAGACGGCGAGGAATTATACGCCAGCGTGAGCGGCGGTTTCCTTTCGGTTGCGGACGGCAAGGTGCGCGTTGCGCCGACCACCTTTGAGTTTGCAGAGGATCTCGATCTTGCGCGCGCACAGTCTGCAAAGCTTGCCGCCGAGCAAGCACTCAAGGATGCAAAGAGCGCCTCGGATGTCACCGTTGCCAAGGCAAAGCTTAACAGAGCGATTGCCAGAATCAGTGTAAAAACAATGCGATGATAAAAAACGATGGTCTTTTCCCTTCGTCTCATAAAAAAAGAGAAACGAAATTCTTCGTTTCTCTTTTTTGTTTTGTTAATTATTGTTTGCTTTTTTACTCGTTTTTTCCATGTTCGGATCATCGGGACGGCGCAAAAACATCAGAATAAACGGAATGCAAACCAGCCCCGAAATCACGTCCGCAATCGGCTGAGAGAGCAAAATTCCGTCAAGCCCTGCCGTGGCGCTCAGGATCAGAAGCGTTGGGATAAAGGCAAGCCCCGAGCGCATCAGGGAGAGGAAGGATGCAACGCCCGCCTCACGAATGGACTGATACAGCATATTGACGGGAACCGCCAAGGGAAGAAAGAGCAATCCGATGCAGGCATAGCGAAGCCCCGCCGTTCCAACCGTGATGACCGCGGCGCTTTTCTGGAAGATCGCAATGATCGAGGGCGCGAAGATCAGACCGAGCGACGAAAGCACAAGGCTGATGGCGCATCCGAGCCCCATCGTGAAGAGCATTCCCTGCTTCACGCGGCGGCGCTTGCCGATCTGATAATTGAAGGAGGCCACAGGCTGGAAGCCCTGACCGATGCCGAGCACGATGCAGAGCACGAGCGAGGAGCAACGGTTGACAACGCTGATTGCCGCAATGGCCGCATCTCCGAAGGGCTTTGTGAGGTTATTGAGAATGCCGTGCGAGATCGAGGTCAGTCCCTGGCGCAGAAGCGAGGGGAATCCAACCCGCATAATCGAAAGATACACGGCAATCCTTTTGCTGAGATACCGCACCGAAACGTGGCTTTGCGCCTTCGTTTGATACATAACGAGCAGGATCGTGAAGCTGACGGCCTGCGAAATCGCCGTTGCCATTCCTGCGCCAAAAACGCCGAGCGTGATCACGCGAACGAAAATAAAATCGAGCAGGATATTGAGAAGGCCGCCCGTCATCAGGCCAAACATAGCGTAAAAGGCCTTGCCCTCGTATCGAAGGTTGTTATTCAAAACCAGAGATCCGATCAGAAGCGGGCAGGAAAGGAGCACCCACATACCGTAATCCATCGCGTGCGGCAGAATCGTCTCCGTGCTTCCGAGAAGAAGCATAAAGGGGCGAAGAAGCGAAAGACCGAGCGTCATCAGAAGAAGTCCGATTCCCGTGCCGAAAAAGAAGGCGGAGGAAACGAAACTTGATGCCTCCTTTTCATTGCGATCCGCCAAGGCCTTGGCAACAAAGGTGCCCGAGCCGTGCCCCATCATAAAGGCAAGCGCCTGAATGATGGCTTGAAGCGTGAAGAGAATACCCGTAGCCGCCTGCGCGCTTTCTCCGAGCGTGCCGACAAAATAGGTATCGGCCATATTGTAAATGCTGGTGATCAGCATCGAAATTGTCGTCGGAATTCCGAGGGTGACGATCAGCTTTGCCACCGGCGTTTCGGCCATTCTTATATAATGCTGCTGTGATTTTGTACTCATATATTTACAAATTAAACGCGATAGGTCAGATCGCCATAGGTGGGAACGGGCCAATATTCGCGTGCCGTCAGCACCTCCATCGCGTCAACCGCGCGGCGAAGCGCATCCATTTTGGGAAGCACGGCATCCTTGTAAGCATTGGCTCTCTGCTCGTCGTTTTCCTTCGTGCGAGCGGCGCTCTCTGCCTTTTCGAGAGCGAGCGTTGCGCTATACGCCTTGGAAAGAAGATCCGAAAGCTTGCCGATCAGGCTCTCCTCCACCGAGGTATCCACGCCGCGCAGAGCCTCACGCTTTGCAAGCAGGGAATCCGAAAGGAGCTTGATATATTTCGAAACGGCGGGGATATAGTCACGCATCGACATTTCCAGCATCGTGCGCGCCTCAATGCCAACGACATTGCGATAGGTCTCAAAGAAGATCTCGCGGCGCGAGCGCATCTCCACCTCGTTCATCACGGAGAATCTCGTGAAGAGCTCGATGTTCTTCTTGTCCGTGAAGTGCTCGTACGCCTCGGGAGCGCTCTTGAAGCAGGAAAGGCCTCTGGCTCTTGCCTCCTCCTCCCATTCCTTGCTATAGCTGTTGCCCGAGAAGAGAATTCTTCTGTGCGCACGGAAGGTATCGGCGATCAGGCGATCCAGCGCCATCTCGAAATCCTTGGCCTTTTCCAGCGTGTCCGAAAAATCTGCGAAGGATTTTGCAACAGCAGTATTCAGCACGATATTCGCCAAGGCGATATTCTGCGAGGAGCCAACCATACGGAACTCAAACTTATTGCCCGTGAAGGCAAAGGGCGAGGTACGGTTACGGTCGGTATTATCCTTGCGGATGCCGGGGAGCGAGGGAACGCCCAGCGACATATATTTGGTGTCCTTCTTCTGATAGGTAGAGCCGTCTGCAATGGCATTCACGAGCTCCTCCAGCTCCTCGCCGAGGAAAATGGAAATGATCGCGGGAGGTGCCTCCGCACCGCCGAGGCGCTGATCGTTTCCTGCCGTAGCGGCGGAAATACGGAGAAGATCCTGATAATCGTCCACCGCCTTGAGCACGGCGGCCAGCATCAGAAGGAAGCGCTTGTTGTTTGCGGGGGTCTTGCCGGGCTTCAGAAGGTTTTCGCCACTATCCGTTGCGATCGACCAGTTGTTGTGCTTACCCGATCCGTTGATGCCTGCAAAGGGCTTCTCCGCGAGCAGACACTCCATACCGAATTCGGGCGCAAGCTTGCGCATATATTCCATCGTCAGAAGGTTCTGATCCACGGCGATATTCGTCGAGCAGAAAACGGGAGCAAGCTCGTGCTGTGCGGGTGCGGTCTCGTTATGCTTGGTCTTGGCGGAAATTCCGAGCGCCCAGAGCGCGCGATCCAAGGCCTGCATATACTGGCTGACACGGGGACGAAGCGCGCCGAAATAATGATCCTCCAGCTCCTGTCCCTTCACGGCAGGCGCGCCAAACAGCGTGCGGCCGCAATAGAAAAGATCGCGTCTTGCCTTGAAATCCTCCGCATCCACGAGGAAATATTCCTGCTCCGCGCCAACCGTGGTCTGCACGCGTCTTGCCGAGGTATCCCCGAAGAGTGAAAGAAGGCGCAAGGCCTCGGTGCTGATGACATCCATCGAGCGCAAAAGCGGGGTTTTCGTATCCAGCGCCTCACCCGTATAGGAGCAAAACGCCGTCGGAATATAAAGCGAGCCATCCTTCACAAAGGCATAGGAGGCAGGGTCCCAAGCCGTGTATCCTCTCGCCTCAAAGGTGGCGCGCAGACCGCCCGAGGGGAAGGAGGATGCATGCGGCTCACCCTTGATGAGCTCCTTGCCGGAAAACTCCATAATAGCCTTACCGTGGCCAACGGGCGAAAGGAAGGAATCGTGCTTCTCCGCCGTCACGCCCGTAAGGGGCTGAAACCAATGCGTGAAATGCGTGGCACCGTGCTCCACCGCCCAATCCTTCATTGCACCTGCAACAACGTCGGCGATCGCCTCGTCAATCTCATTGCCCATCGCGATGGTCTTCTCTAAGGACTTATAAACGTCCTTGGGAAGTCTTTCGCGCATCACATCCTCGCTGAAAACCTGCGAGCCAAAAAGCTCGGGTATACGAATATTCTTTTCCATATGATCCTCCGTTGGGATGAAATTCATCGTTTAAAAAACGGCCGCAGAGAAAAATCAGCACCCTTCGCGCATTTCCTCCGCGGTGCATTAACGATACAATTATACCGCAACGGTGCAAAATTGTCAAGCATTTATATAAAAGTGGAGATATATTATTTTTTAAGCATACTTTCGATATATCTTGTGGGGCAATTTTATTTTTAATCATATGTATTTTTCCGTTTTGTGGGGCATCGAATTATGAACAAGATCTTCACAATTCAAAATCCGCGCAAATTTCAAAGTGAAAAAGCATCGTTTTTTGCCAATCCCCTCGCGGTGGGGCGCCCGCCCCTTCCCCAATCCCTTGGCAGAATGCGGTATTTTGCTCTTGACTTTTTCTTCTTTTGTGGTATACTATTATTTGGTGTATTATTTGATCGAATAAATATAAGGAAGAAAAATGTACTATATTACCTTAGACTTAGAGTGGAACCAAGCCTATGCGCAAAAGGCGCTGGCGGTGCAGCGCCGCCTTTGCTCCCGTCTGCGCGGCGAGGTGATCCAGATCGGCGCCGTGAAGCTCGACCGCCATCTGCGCATCTGCGGCTCCTATTCGGTGATTGTGAAGCCGAAGCACTTCAAAAAGCTTCATAAGCACGTCAGCGAGCTCACGGGCATCTCGCAGGAAATGATGGATGCGGGCGTTCCGCTTTCCACCGCCGCCGAAAACTTCAAGCGCTGGTGCGGCGAGGACTTTGTTTTCCTCACCTGGGGGCCGGACGATATTCCGATGCTCAAGGACAATTTTCATATCCACGATCTGCCCTCCGAATGGCTTGACAGAACCTACGATCTGCAGGTGATCTTCAATAAGCAGACCGACGGAGGCACGAAGCAGCGCTCTCTGGAATACGCGATGGAGCATTTCGAGATTCCTCAGAATCTCCCTGCGCACGATGCGCTGAACGATGCATATTTCACCGCCTTGGTGGCGGCAAAGCTGGATATCAAGGCAGGCATCCGCGCCTATGACAGCACGCAGGGACAGTATCTTGAATCCTCCGTGATCGGCGATGCCGATGCGGGAGACGATGGGTTTGTGACCATCAGCGAAATGCTGGACGATCCGCTCGTTTGCCATCCGCTCTGCCCGATCTGCAAAAAGCCCCTCGTTTCCAAGGGCAAGCCCCTGCATTCGAAGGGACAGCGCTATTCTTATTACTATACCTGCAAAAAGGATGGAGATATGTTCCTCACGCTGAAGCTGCACCGCAACTTCAACGATACCTGGCGTGCCAAGCGTCAGATCACCTTTGCAGACGAAGCGCAGATCGCGGAATACAATCAGAAAATGGAAGAAGGCAGCATCCGCCGCCGCAGTCGCAGTCGTCGCTCTCCGCGAAGAAGAAAGAATCCCGCCCCCACCTCGGAGGCATAACTCCAAAAAACATAAAAAAAAATCCGTTCGCCTCGGCAAGAAAAATGCCAAAGGGACGGATTCTTTTCTTTTTTATTTTAATGCTTTCCCTTAATTGCGATATAATCGGGTATGCTTTCGCGCTTGCCGATCTTTCTCGCCTTCAGCTCACGGAAATGCTCCTCCATCGTGCCGAAGCTTCTCGGCTCCATATAATAAGGACATTCCTCGGGATTTTCATAGGATTCATACATACCGCCAAGCGCACCCTCGTGATCCGTGCCGCCCGCGATAAAGAGGTTCTTTTCATAGGCGATCCTCAGCGCCTCCTTCTGCTCCTCGGGAGAAACCGAGAAGTGATAAACCTCAAGCCCGTCAATTCCCAGCTCGATCAACCGATCCATATACTGCAAGCGCTTATGCGGGTGCGCAACGAGGATAATACCACCTGCCGCGTGCACAAGATCAATGATCTCCTTCACGCCGAGGAAGGGATAGGCGGGGGGAACGAGGCCGCGCTGATAGAGGAAATTTTTATCAAACCAATCCGCATAATCCTCGGGGCGAACAAGCCCCTTGGCAAGCATCGCGTTATAAACGTGGTCGTTGCAAAGCCAGGCAATACCCTTATTGTATTCCAGCACCTCTTCCCAGGTGATACCCGTAATGTCTCCCTTTTCCACGGCCCATCCGAAAACGATACGCGTTTGATCCGTTTCGCGGAAGGCCATGCCCCGAAGATATTCCGCCATCGGCGGATAGGTGGGGTCAAAATCGTATGCAACGAAATGGAAATCGGGCATACCGTCCTCGCCCTTGGGATCAACGGAAAATTCGCATCCGAAGATGCTTTCCAGCCCGTGCTTTTTTGCATAAAAGGCGAGCTCTTCGTTGCCGGTAACGGTATCGTGATCGGTTACGGCAATAGCGCCGTACCCTTCTTCCTTCGCAAGAAGGACGAGCTGCTCGGGCGTGTATTTTCCGTCCGAATGAGTGCTATGTAAATGAAGATTTGCATATGGACGCATTTTTCTACCTCGTATGTATATTAAAGATACTTTCCGCGGCGCGCGGTATGTGTGTGCTTATATTCTCTTTTTCCGATTTTTCTTTCCTTCAGCTCTCTGAAGTGCTCCTCCATCGTGCCGAACACGCGCGGCTCAAGATAATAGGGGCACTCCTCGGGATTTTTGAAGGAAACATATTCGCCGCCGAGCGTGCCGCTGTGGTCCGTGCCGCCCGCGATGAAGAGATTCTTCTCATAGGCGATCTTCATTGCCTCCATCTGCTCCTCGGGCGAAAGATCGGGATGGTAAACCTCAATACCGTCAAGGCCGAGATCCACAAGCATATCCATAAATTGAAGCTGGTTATGCGGATGCGCGATAAGAATGATACCGCCTGCCGCGTGCACGAGGTCAATAACCCCCTTTGCATCCTTGAAGGGATATGCGGGCGGAATGGGCGCAAGGTGCTCGTGGTGATAGAAAACATTCACCACCCAGTCCTCGTAATCCTCAGGCTTCGCCATTCCCTTTTTCAGCATCGCACGGAAGACCTGCTCGTTGCAGTACCAGGCAACGCCGGGGTTGGCCTCATAAACGTCCTCCATCGTCAGCTCGGTCATAATGCCGTTCTCGTGGCAACGATCCAGCGTTACCTCCGTCATATTCGTCTGCCGCAGAGCCATTCCCGCAAGATACTCTGCCATTGGAGGATAGGTGGGGTCAAAATCAAAGGCAACAAAATGAAAATCCGTATTTTTCCCCATCGTTGCAGGAATAGAAAACTCGCATCCAAAGATGCTTTCAAGGCCGTTTTCCGCAGCCGCCTTCATCAAAGCCTCGTTGGCGGTAACGGTATCATGGTCGGTTACGGCAATTGCGCCGTAGCCCTCTGCCTTGGCAAGCTGAACGAGCTCCTCCGGCGTATATTTACCGTCCGAATGGGTGCTGTGCAGATGCAGATTTGCATAAATTTCCATAGAAGTCTCCTTTTTTTTTGCAAGATCTTTTGCTTTTTGTTACAGTACTATTATATACGGCATCGCAGACGCTGTCAATACAAAAAACAAAGAAAAGCCTTAACAAAACTTATATCCTAAAACAGCGCCCACCCTATAATAAAAGGTGCGCCCTCTCGCTCTTCGAGAGGGCGCACCTTCGGTTTTTAGAACATCAGCTTCTGCTGGATATACGCCTTCACCTCAGCGATAGGAAGACGGATCTGCTCCATCGTATCTCTGTCACGCACGGTTACGCAACCGTCGTTTTCAGTATCAAAATCGTAGGTGATGCAGAAGGGCGTTCCCACCTCATCCTGACGGCGGTATCTCTTACCGATCGAGCCTGCCTCATCAAAGTCGCAGGGGAAGAACTTGGCAAGATCGTCGTAAAGCTCAAGCGCCTTCTCGGAAAGCTTCTTCGAAAGAGGAAGGATCGCAGCCTTGATGGGAGCGAGAGCGGGATGCAGGTGAAGCACCACGCGGGTATCTCCCTCACCAAGCTCCTCCTCGTCATATGCATCCACAAGGAAGGCAAGAGCCACGCGGTCTGCACCGAGAGAGGGCTCAACGACATAGGGCGTGTAGTGGGTATTGGTTTCGGGATCAAAGTAGGTCATATCCTTGCCCGAATGCTTCTCGTGCTGAGAAAGGTCATAGTCGGTTCTGTCGGCAATGCCCCAAAGCTCGCCCCAGCCGAACGGGAAGAGGAACTCAAAGTCGGTCGTTGCCTTGGAATAGAAGCAAAGCTCCTCGGGATCGTGATCACGAAGACGGAGATTCTCCTCTCTCATACCGAGGTCAAGGAGCCACTTCTTGCAGAAGGCCTTCCAATAAGCAAACCACTCAAGGTCCGTGCCGGGCTTGCAGAAGAATTCAAGCTCCATCTGCTCGAACTCACGGGTACGGAAAACGAAGTTACCGGGGGTGATCTCGTTACGGAAGGACTTACCGATCTGGCAGATACCGAAGGGAACCTTCTTTCTCGTGGAGCGCTGAACGGCGGGGAAGTTTACGAAAATACCCTGTGCCGTCTCGGGACGGAGGTAAACCGTGCTGGAATTATCCTCGGTAACGCCGATGAAGGTCTTGAACATCAGGTTGAACTTCTTGATGTCCGTGAAGGTCTTGCCGCCGCAAAGGGGGCAAGCAATGCCCTTCTCTGCAATGAAGGCCGCCATCTGCTCGAAGGTCCAGCCTGCGGGATTCTCGTTCGTGCCGTTCCGGAATGCATATTCCTCGATCATCTTATCGGCTCTGTGTCTTGCCTTGCACTGCTTGCAGTCCATCAGAGGGTCGGAGAAGCCGCCCACGTGACCGGAGGCAACCCAAGCCTCGGGGTTCATAATGATCGCGCTGTCAAGGCCCACGTTATATCGGGATTCCTGCACGAACTTCTGCCACCAAGCCTTCTTCACGTTGTTCTTGAACTCAACGCCGAGCGGGCCGTAGTCCCAGGAGTTTGCAAGGCCGCCGTAGATCTCCGAGCCGGGGAAGATATAGCCGCGCGTTTTGCAAAGCGCAACGATTTTGTCCATTGTCTTTTTGCTGTTTTCCATTTTGAATCTCCAATATATTTATTTTTTTATTATTTTTCCGCAAATTATTCCATCCTTATGCGAAAGCGGAAGCACCGAGCGGATCTCGCCCTGCACCGCATCCTCCGCGGCAAAGGCGATCTCGGCAAAATTCTCCGCGTGCGCCGTGCAAACACCGCCCTTCACGGTTTCCACCACGACGGAAAGCACGTCTCCGCCATTCACCAGCCCGTCCAAAATCTCATCGCGAATGCGATTTTTCTCTGCGATCAGAAGCTGACTGCGCCGATGCTTCTCCTCCTCCTCCACCTGATTGGGATAGGAGGCCGCGGGGGTATTTTTACGCCTTGAATAGGCAAAAACGTGCATATCAAGGAATCTTGCCTTGCGGATGAATTCCATCGTTTGCAAAAATTCCGCCTCTCCCTCTCCGGGAAAGCCCACCATCATATCCGTGGTAAACTGCACGGAGGGAATCCTTTCGCGAAGCCTTGCCAGCGCCGCAAGCGCCATATCCGTATTATATCTTCTGCGCATACCGCGAAGCACCGCATCCGATCCGGATTGCATAGAAAGATGAAAGTGCGGCACGACGATGGGAAGCGCCGCAAGCCGAGAAACGAAATCCTCGCGCATCACCTCGGGCGAAATCGAGCCAAGACGAATGCGAAGGCAGCTTTTTCTGCGGTTCAGCTCCTCCAAAAGGTCAATCAATCGGTATCCGTTTTTAAAATCCGCGCCATAGGAGGCCGTCTCAATTCCCGTGAGAACGATCTCCGCTGTTCCCGCGGCGGCCAGAGCCTCCACCTCGCGTATCACGTCCTCGGGGCGCTTGGAGCGAACGCTTCCCCTCGCAAGAGGAATCGCGCAATAGCTGCAACGGCACTCACAGCCGTCCTCAATTTTCACATAAGCCCTCGTTCTCGGAGCGCGCGTAATGCACATCGGTTCGAAGGGGGCCTCTTCGATATTTGTCGTATAAACGTAAGGTTTTGTTTGCTTATTTGCAATAAAATCCTTGGCAATGCGAGGAAGATCCATCTTCCCGTGATTCCCGATCACGATCGAAACTCCCTCAATCCTTTGCACCTCATCGGGCGAGGTCTGGCTATAACAGCCGCTGACGATCACAAGCGCCTCGGGATTTTTCTTTGCGGCGCGGCGGATCATCTGGCGCGACTTTCTGTCGCTCTCCGCCGTCACGGTGCAGGTATTGATCAGATAAACATCGCAAGCCTCAGAAAAGGGGCATAGGCAAAAGCCCTCCCGCTCAAAGGCCTCACCGATCGCCTCGCACTCATATTGCGAGACCTTGCAGCCAAGCGCAAGAATGCCGATCGAAGGCTTTTTCTCGCTCACTTCGTATAAACCGAGGGATGCAGAACGCCCACGAAGGGAAGCGCACGGTATCTCTCCGCATAATCCAATCCGTAGCCGACAACGAATTCATCGGGGATCTCCGTGCCGATATAGTCGGGCACGAATTCCACCTTGCGGCGGCTGGGCTTATCAAGAAGCGTGCAGGTGCGAACGCTCTTTGCGCCCTTCAGCTTCAGATAATCCACGAGGTATGCAAGCGTATTTCCGCTATCGATAATGTCCTCGATCAGCAAAAGATCGCATTGGCCGAGATCGGGACGGATCAGGTCAAGATTGATGTTGATGCTTCCCGTGGATGCCGTTCCGCGCCCATAGGACGAAACTCTCATACAGTCGATTTCGCAGGGCACCGTCAGCTTCTTCATCAGATCTCCCATAAAAACGATCGATCCCTTCAGAATGCAAACGAGCACGAGCCTCTTATCGCTTCCCGCATAATCGCGGTCGATTTCTGCGGCAATACGGGTGACAATGCGATCCAGCTCCTCTTCTCCGACGAGGATTTTTTCAACGTCCTTAATCACGGCAAAAAGCCTCCCTAAAATAGCATTTTCATATAACGATATTGTAGCAGATATGCAAGGGAAAGTCAAGTGGATTGCACGTTCTTTTTCCTTATTATTAGATAAAAATAATAAATTTCTAAAAAAGTCTTGACTTTTATCCCGTTTTGATGTATAATACACGTGGCTTTTGTGTGGATACGCAAAAACAAGGGTCGCGGAAGCCGGAAATTCCGCGATAATAAAATGTAAGGAGGTGCTACTCGTGAAAAGAACCTATCAGCCCAAGAAGAGACAGAGAAATAAGGAACACGGTTTCAGAAAAAGAATGGCAACCGCGAACGGCAGAAAAGTTCTCAAGAGAAGACGCGCCAAGGGAAGAGCTCGTCTGACCTATTGATTGAGTCACGCAGTGTGACGTACAAAACCTCCGATAAAACGCTCTTTCATTTTGCGATTTTATCGGGGTTTTTGTTTCCCTGAGATTTTTACAAGGGCCGCAGACGGAGGCGGGCTAAAAAAGCCTTCGCGCCCGATGCGAGAATGGAGAAGAAAATGAAGTTTCGTGCCATATGTGAAAATCATTTGTATCAGAAAGCGTATGCCAAAGGAAAGCGGGCAGTCACCCCTGCCGTGGCGGTGTATATTCTTCCGGACTATGCCGCAAAGCGATTGGCCAAGGAAAACCCTATGAAAAAAACGGTGAACCGCATCGGTCTGACCGTTTCCACCAAGCTCGGAGGCGCCGTAACGCGCAGCCGCGTGCGCCGCATTCTGCGCGAGGGACTTCGCGCCGTTGAGAAAAAGAGACCGCTGAAGGTCGGCTTCCTCATCGTGATTGCGGCAAGAAGCGCCGCGGTGACGATGAAGAGCACCGAAATCGAGGAGCACCTTCGCTCCGCCCTTGCCTCGCTGCAAATGTTTTCGCCGTTATGAAGCATATTATGATATGGCTCATCGGCCTTTACAGAAAGTATATCTCTCCCCTGAAACCGCCTTGCTGCAGGTTCACGCCAACCTGCTCTGCCTATGCTATCGAAGCATTTAAAAAACGGGGTTTTTTCGTCGGATTTATTTTAACGGTGTGGCGCATTCTGCGCTGTAATCCCTTCTCCAAGGGCGGGTACGATCCCGTTCCCGAAAAGGGACTGAGAAGAAATCGCGACATAAGCAAGAATCAAGAGGAGAGCATATCCACCACCGAAAATGAAGAAAAGAGAAACTGAAAATGTTTGATTGGCTTTATAGTATTTTTGGAACGATCTTAGCCTTCTTCAACGACCTGACGGGACACTACGCGCTCGCGCTGGTGCTGTACGCACTCGTATTCAAGATCGTCTTCCTCCCCTTCTCGATCAAAACGCAGAAAAACCAGATCGCTATGGCAAAGCTGCGCCCGAGAATCGCAAAAATCGAAAAAAAGTATGCCGGCCGCAATGACCGCGCAACCTTACAGAAAAAACAACAGGAGATCATGGAGCTTCAGCAGCAGGAGGGCTATAATCCTCTTTCCGGATGCCTTCCCCTTTTGCTCCAGCTTCCCCTGATCATCTTCCTCTACAACGTAATCAGAAATCCCCTCTCCTATATCTGCAAGTGGTCCTCCGAGACGATCACCGCCGTGCTTGCAAAGACGGGCGGAACCGCCACGGATCAGATCGGCGCCGTGAGCGCGATCAAGGACTTCGTTGAAAGAAGCCCCGAAAATCTTGCAGAGATCGAGACCATAATCAAGGGAACGCTTGATCTTCCGAACTTTGAGCTCTTCGGCGTGAACCTTGCAAACACGCCCGCCTTCGCAAACTTCAACCTTCTGCTTCTCATCCCCTTCCTTGCCGCAGGCTTCCAATGGCTTTCTATGTGGCTGACGCGCAAGTGGATGGGCAACCAGCCGATGGGCGGCGATGCGCAGTCGCAGATGTCGCTTCGCATTATGGACCTCGTGATGCCGCTGATGACCATCTGGTTCACCTTTGAATTCTCGGCAATGCTGGGTCTTTACTGGATCTATCAGTCCATCTTTGCGATCGCACAGCAGTTCATCCTTTGCAAGACGATGCCACTGCCTAAGTACACCGAGGCGCAGATCCGCGAGATGGAAAAGGTTGAGCGCGAAAGAGCCAAGGCGCAAAGATCCGCCATCCAAAGCCAGCCCAAGGTGAAGTCTCTGCACTATATCGACGATGAGGATTACGATTCTCTTCCCGAAATCAAGAAGCCTACCGAAAAGAAGGGCACGATGGGGCTCTCCTCCTCGGAAATCAAAGACGAAGATAATACGAAAAAATAAAGGAAATTAAAGATATGTTGAAGGAAATTATTGCAAGCGGCAAGGATGTTGCCGAGGCAAAGGAAAATGCCAGAGCCCTGCTTGGTGCAGGTGAGCTGGACGATGTTCAATTTGAAATTATTCACGCAGGCAGCAAGGGTATCTTCGGTATCATCGGCGTGAAGCCCGCACAGGTGCGCGCCTTTATCGAAACCCCCGATAAGCCCGAGAGAAAGCCCCGCCCCGAGAGAAACCGTGACCGCGACAGAAGAAACGGCGGCAAGGGCGGCGAAAGACCCGCACAGCAAAAGCCCGAGAAGAAGGAAAGAAACGACGGCGCGAAGCAGCAGTCTCCCGCTCCCAAGAAGGAGAAGGAGAGCAAGCCCAAGAGCGTTGTGATTCCCGAGACCGAGCTGAAGCTCACGCCCCGCACCGTTGAGGATGGCGAGGATATGTCCTATGAGTTCATCAAGACTCTCATTCAGAATCTTGGCCTGAACGCCTCCATCGAGCTTTATTCCTGCGAGGACGGCACGCGCCGTGTCAGCATCGTTGGCGAGGATGCCTCCGCCCTGATCGGCCATCACGGCGATACGCTGGATGCTCTGCAGTATCTTGCAAACCTTGCAAGCGCGCAGAAGAATGCCAAGGGTGAGAAGGACAAGAGCCGCGTGACCATCGATATCGAGGGCTACCGCGCAAAGAGAGAGGAAACCCTGCGTGCCCTCGCAAGAAGAATGGCCGCCAAGGCACTGCGCAACAACAGAAGCGTTATGCTTGAGCCTATGAGCGCTTACGAGAGAAGAATCATTCACTCCGAGGTACAGGGCATCGAGGGCGTTTCCACGAACTCGATCGGCTCGGACAATAACCGCAAGATCGTGATCTATCTGACCGAGAAGAAGCCCAAGGAGCTCTTTGAGAAGGAAGAGGCCGCTGTGGCTGAGGTCGCAGAGGAAAACGGCACCGAGAAGAATTCTCTCACGGGCGTGAACCTTGAGGGTGAGGATTCCGTTGTCGTTGCAGATGCAATCTCTCTGCGCGGCACCACCCAGCTTTGCGACGAGTGCGAGAGCTGTGAGAATGCAGACCTCTGCCCCACCTCCTCCACGGAAGAAAACGAGACCGCTCCCGAGGAGCTTGATAACGAAGAAAATGCATAAGATGGCAGGATATTCCACCATCGCGGCAATTGCAACCCCACCCGGCAAGGGTGGGGTTGCCGTTATCCGTATCAGCGGCCCGGATGCCTTCGGGATCGCGGATCGGATGTTTTTGCCCGCAAGCGGGCATCGGCTTTCCGAGGCGCCGCCGCGCTTGCAGATCCGAGGAGATATTCTTCTGAACGGCGAGGCGATCGACGATGGGCTCGCCACGCGCTTCGTCTCTCCCCGCTCCTATACGGGGGAGGACACCGTTGAAATCAGCTGCCACGGCGGCTTTCTTATCACAAAAATGGTGCTTTCCGCCGCCTTGGCCGCAGGGGCCGAAGTGGCCGGGCCGGGTGAATTCACGCGGCGCGCCTTTATCAACGGAAAGCTTTCTCTGACCGATGCGGAAGCAATCGGCAATCTTTTGGAGGCAAGCTCGGCCGCCGCCGTGCGGCTGGCCTCCGCCAAATCCAGAGACCGACTTTCCGAAGCAATGAGCAAAATTTCGGAGGATGCGGTTTCGCTGATGGGCTCGCTCTTCGCGCGCATCGATTATCCCGACGAGGATCTCGGCGACTTTTCGGATGACGAAAGCATCGCCCTGCTCCGCTCCCTGCTTGCGCGCCTGGACGCCTTGATCGACACCTATCGCACGGGGCGCGCCGTCAACGAAGGCGTTTTTGCCGTGATCTGCGGCAAGCCGAATGCGGGAAAGAGCACACTTTATAACCTTCTGCTCGGCGAGGATGCCGCCATCGTGACGGATATCGCGGGCACAACGCGCGACATTCTGGAGCGCACCGCCGCCGTCGGGCAGGTTTTGCTCCGCCTTTCGGATACGGCGGGCATCCGCGAAACCGAGGATCCCGTGGAGCGCATCGGCGTCGAAAGAGCGCAGAAATATATCGAGCAGGCCGAGCTGATCCTCGCCGTTTTCGATACCTCGCGCCCCCTCACGGAGGAGGACGAGGCGCTTCTTTGCCGCTTGGAAACCGTGAATGCAACGGTTGTTGCCGTACTCAATAAAACCGACCTTCCCGCCGCTCTTGACGAAAAGGAGATCGAGCGCCGCATTCCGAAAACGGTGCGCCTCTCTGCAAAGGAGAGTGACGGTGCGCCGCTTCGCCGCTTGATCGAGGAGCTCTTTATGGATGGCGCGCTCACCGTTGGCGAGGATGCAATCGTTTCCTCGGCAAGACAGCACGCAGGCCTTCTGAAGGCCAAGGAGCACTACTCGCTTGCGCTGGAGGCCTTTCTTGCAGGCCTGCCCACGGATGCCGCCGCCTCGGATATCGAGCTTGGCATCGGTGCCCTTGGCGAGCTTTTGGGCAAAAGCGTTTCGGAGGCCGTGGTCAGCGACATCTTTTCCCGCTTCTGCGTTGGAAAATAAGAGGTAAAGAAATGGAAACTAAGCGATTTCAAAAAAACGATGCGGGTTTCATCTGCAAAAGCTGTGGCAAGGAGGTTCTGCCCCTCGGCTACACCTCGCGCAACCATTGCCCCTTCTGCCTCTGCTCCCTGCACGTAGATATCCTTCCCGGCGACCGTGCAAACCCCTGCGGCGGTATCCTCCGCCCGTATCACGCAGATCCCGATCCAAAGCGCGGCTATATCCTCTACCACCGCTGTGATAAATGCGGCGCCGAGGTGAGAAACAAGGCAGCGCACGAAGCAAAGGTGCAGCCTGACGATATGGAACTCATCATCAAGCTCACCGCATCGGTAATTTGACAACTATTGTTCGCAAAAAAGTGATATGCGTCAGCTTTTCCTTTAAGGAATTGAAGCCAACGCATATCACTTTTTTGTTATCTATTATATATTTTTCCATCGCAAGGCTTTCCGCAAGCGCCGCAAAGCGCGCGACGGACGAAAAGGCAAGTTTTCTTTTTAATGCAAAAGAACATAGAAGATCGCAACTGCGACAGCAATCATCACGCCTGCCACAGCGAGAATGACCCCCGTGGAGCGCGTGAAGCGGAATTCCTCCGAAAGCGAAGCGGCGGAGCCGCCGTTTTTTTTCTTCAAAAGTCCCGCGCGCTTCATTGCCAGCTTAACGGGCTTATAGACGACGAGCGTGATTGCCGCATTGAGAAGCCCCTTGGCAAGATTGAAAGGCAAAAGCACGGAGGGAATCATCTCTATAACGGCCGCCACGGAGCCGCCCGTCATATAATACGGCGTGATCAAAATATTGGCGCCCATCATCACCGCCACCATCGCGAGCACGCCAAGAAGCATACTGACGATTGCGCCATTCAGCGTGCGGCGCTTCCAATAAACCAGCGAGGCCACCGAGGAAAGCGAGGCCGAGGAAAGAAAATTCATCAAAAATCCGTAGGGCCCCGTGCCGCTGATATTGGTGATCAACTCAAGAAGCGCGGCAAGAAGCGAAACGATCGGCGCGGCGATCGGGCCGTAAATGAAAGCGGAAATACAAATGATGGCGTCCTTGACATCAAAGGTCAAAAACATCACGGGAAAGCGAATCACCAAAGACAAAACGAAGGCGAAAGCGGAAAAAAGCGCAATGCCGACGACGGTGCGCGTATCAAAGTGAGATTTCTTTTTATCCATAGGGCATCCTTTCAAATTCTGCACCCGGCAGAACAAGCAAGCTGTTTTATTCAATATATGTTTTCTTTCCGAGGGAAAGACGAGTTTTCAAAAAGGAAAAAATCAAAAAACGGGTGAAAACGCGGATCGGACGGCAAAAGGAAAGGCGGCCGTTCCATAGATTTTTTTGAAAAAGCAAATAAAAAAACCGAGGACAACAAAGCACACGCACTCAGCGCGCACACATTCCTCGGGCAGTCTTACCAATTTTTAAAATGGTATTTCTTTTCTCATCCGGACTTTACCGTCGGTGGAAGAATTGCACTTCCTCGTGAGGGCCAAGCCCCCTTGCAGACTGCACCAATGCGAAAAAAACGCTCCTTCATCACATTGATTTCACTGCCGGTATGGAATTTCACCAAGCCTCAAAGAAATCCTTTTTCAGTTTTCAGTTTTCTGTTTTGGTCTTATTTTAAAGAGGTTGCCCCGAAACCGAGGCAACCTCTTTTTAAGGGTAGTTTAATCTAAAATCTCAGATTAAAATTACTCGTTGATCTCAGCAACAACGCCCGAACCAACGGTACGGCCACCCTCACGGATAGCGAAGCGAAGACCCTTCTCGCAAGCGATGGGGGAGATCAGCTCAACGTCCATATTAACGTTGTCGCCGGGGCGGCACATCTCAACGTCAGCAGGAAGGTTGATAACGCCGGTAACGTCGGTGGTTCTGAAGTAGAACTGAGGACGGTAGCCGGTGAAGAAGGGCTTGGAACGGCCGCCTTCCTTCTCGGTAAGAACGTAAACCTGACCAAGGAACTTGGTGTGGGGCTGGATGGAGCCGGGCTTTGCAAGAACCTGTCCGCGCTCGATCTCGTTCTTCTGGATACCACGGAGCAGAAGACCTACGTTATCGCCGGCCTCAGCGTTGTCCATAAGCTTATGGAACATCTCGATACCGGTAACAACGGTCTGCTTCTTCTCTTCGGAGAGACCAACGATTTCAACAACGTCAGCCATCTTAATGGTACCTCTCTCTACACGACCGGTAGCAACGGTACCACGGCCGGAGATAGAGAATACGTCCTCGACGGGCATAAGGAAGGGAAGGTCAGCCTTTCTGTCGGGAGTAGGAATGTAGGAGTCAACAGCCTCCATAAGCTCCTTAATGCAAGCGAACTCGGGTGCATCAAGGCCGTTAGAAGAGGTAAGAGCCTCACGAGCGGAACCACGGATGATCGGAATGTCGTCGCCGGGGAAATCGTACTCGGAAAGGAGGTCTCTGATCTCCATCTCAACGAGGTCAAGAAGCTCGGGGTCGTCAACGATATCGCACTTGTTCATGAAAACAACGATAGCGGGAACGCCTACCTGACGAGCAAGAAGAACGTGCTCTCTGGTCTGAGCAAGAGGGCCGTCGGTACCTGCAACTACGAGGATAGCGCCGTCCATCTGAGCAGCACCGGTGATCATGTTCTTAACGTAGTCTGCGTGGCCGGGGCAGTCAACGTGAGCGTAGTGACGGTTGTCAGTTTCATACTCAACGTGTCTGGAGTTGATTGTGAT
>JAZTWU010000016.1:0-29532 GCA_045636085.1 Eubacteriales bacterium | reverse complement strand
AGCTCCTTCATCGAGGAGAAATAGAGGCAGTAGGTCAAGCCCGTGTGCACGATACCAACGGCGAGAAGACAGCCCCAACCGATAGGATCAAGACCGCCGAGCGAGATGCCTCCCGTCAGCGCCACATAGGGCACGAGCACGAGGATCGCCGCCGAAAACTGAAAGAAGGTGCGCTGAATGCCCACAACGCCCTTGATGCTCTTATTGAGAAGCATCACGGCGGCATAAAGCACGGCCGCGCAGAGCGCGAGCGCAATGCCGAGCAGATGGTTGCTCCCCGCAGAAAGATCGCCGATTCCCGTGATCAAAACGATGCCGAGCGTGCTTGCGCCAAAGCAGATCCATTGCCGCGCGCCCATCCTCTCGCGGAAGATCAAGGGCGAAACGGCGGTAACGATCACAGGCGCGAAATAATAGCTGAGCGTTGCCACCGAAACGGCGGTGTACTTATAAGACTCAAAGAGCAAAATCCAGTTAAAGCCCATCGCCGCGCCCGAAAGAAGAAGCAGAGGAAGTCCTCTTTTGATCTCCCTCAAGGAAATTTTCTCGCGCGTGACGAGCATAAAGCCGCCAACGAGCACGAGCGCCATCAGCGCGCGGTAAAGCGCAAGCTCGCCCGAGGAAACGGCTATATTTTTCACGAAAATGCCGATCGTGCCGAAAACGGCCATCGCACTCATAAACATCAGCTTGAATTTTAAGGAACTCTTCACGAAAACAAGACCTCCGAAAGCTTTTTACTCTTTTATTATAGCACCGCGCAGGCGCGCCGTCAATCTTTTTTCCTTATTTTGCAATAAGCGTTGATTTTTGAATCCCGCTATGTTAAAATAAAGAAAAAAACGGGAGCGAAAAAATGGAGCAAGCATATTATTTTAAAAAAGCAAAATGGGTGAGCGCAGAAGAATGCGCGCGCTCGGACTTTGCCCCCACGCCGACGGGCGAATACTTCCCCAAGGATAGCGACCTGACAAAGATCAATAAGGCCTATATTCTGCGCGGCCGCTTCCTTGCAAAAAAGGGAGCGAGGGCAAGCCTGAATGTGCTGGGACTCGGATTTTTCAAGTGCTATATCAACGGCACTCTGATCAACCCCGATACCTTTTTGCCGCTCTCCTCGGATTTCGAGGCGGGATGCGACCCCGTGGGCGAGGTGCTTGCAGGCCATAGAATCTATGTTCCCACCTTTGATATAACGCCCTTTCTTTGCGAGGGCGAAAACTCGATCGCCCTGCACTTCGGCGGCGGCTGGTATACGCATCTTTCCCGCCGCTTTGGCGAGCCTAAGGCGATCTATGCCGTGACCGTCACGGCCGAGGGTGAGGAAAGCGTTTTCGTCTCGGACGAGAGCTGTCGCATCGCACAGAGCTATATCAGTGCCTATGAATTCACCACCTGCGAGGAGCAGGACTACACGCGCCGCACGAAGGATGCCTTCGAAAGGGATTTTGACGACAGCGCGTGGGAGCGCGCCTGCGAATGCAAGCCGCTCATAACCGAATATATGCAAACCGACTGTCCCGCCGATGCGCGCATTGAATCGCTCCCGCTGAAGCAGACCTTCAAGGAGGGAGATCTCGCGGCCTACGATTGCGGGCAAAATACGACGGGTTATCCCGAGATCGAGATCCTTGCGCCGAAGGGCGAGAGGGTGGATATATATTTTGCGGAGGAGATCCTTGCAAACGGCCGCATCGACCGCTCCCACGCGCACCGCCAGCGCTTCAGCATCATCTCGGACGGAACGAAACGAAGGGTCGTGCCCGACTTTTTATGGTTTGGCTTCCGCGCCTTTGAGATCGAAGGAAAGGCGCGCCCGATCGAGGTGCGCGTGATCCACGCGGCCGTGCCGATCACCTCCACCTTTGATTCGGATAATGAAACGCTGAACTGGATTTATAAGACCTTTTTGCACACAATGCTTTGCAATATGCACACAGGGCATCCCTCGGATTGCCCGCATATCGAGCGCCGCGGCTATACGGGCGATGGCCAGCTGACGACGAATGCCGTGCTGACCACGATGGGCGCACAAGACTTTTACAAAAAATGGCTTGCAGACATTGGAGATTGTCAGGACACCCTTTCGGGGCATATTCAGTACACCGCGCCCTATATCCGCTCCGGCGGCGGCCCCGGCGGCTGGGGATGCGCGATCGTGGAGGTTCCCTATCAGCTTTACAAGCACACGGGCGAGCTTTCGCTCCTTGAAAAATACTATCCGCAGATGCTCCGCTATATCGATTATTTAGAGGCGCATTCCGAGTTTTCCCTCGTCACGAGCGATAAAGAGGGCGAATGGTGCCTCGGCGATTGGTGCGGCCCGAACATTCTCTATCCCGAATGCGACATCACCTCGCACAATCAGCAGGTGATCCTCCCTGCCCCCTATGTGAACACCTATTTTATGGTTAAATCCCTTCAGCAGATGCAAAGGATCGCCGCGCTGATCGGAAAAGAGGACGACATTCCCCGCCTTCAGCAGAAGATCGACGAGAGAAAGCGCGCCATCCGCGCCGCATATTTCAATACCTTTGACGATAATTTCGTGATGAACGTGCAGGGCGCAAATGCCTTTGCCCTCGACCTCGGCCTCGGCAGAGAAAACGATACGAAGGACACCAAGGGCACCTTTGGCAACCTCGTGCGCTACTATGAAAGGCTCGGCCATTTCGATACGGGCATTTTCGCCACGGACGTCCTCTGCCGTCTGCTCTTTGAGCGCGGCGAGGCCGAGCTTGCCGCAAGGCTTCTGATTCAGAATGGCGACCAAGGCTACGAGCATTGGCGGCAAAACGGCGCCACCACCTTCCACGAATATTGGGATTCAAACCGTAGCCGCTCGCATAACCATCCGATGTTCGGCGCCCCCGTGGCCTATCTCTTCGAGCACCTGCTCGGCATCCGCCAAAGCGATGACTCGGCAGGCTTTGCAAGCCTCGTGATCGAGCCGAAGGCCACCGCGCTCTTCGGCCGTATGTCGGGAAGTATCGAAACCGTGCGCGGAAAAATCTCCGTTGCCTATGAAAAAAAGGACGAAAAAATCCTCTTCTCCGTCACCGTTCCCGAAGAAAGCACCGCCGTTTTCCGCTTCGGCGGAAAGGAAATCCCCCTCTGCGCCGGCGAAAACAAGATCACCCTCTGAAGCCGCCCTTGGAGCAAACGGATTTTTGGCAGAAATCGTCGGATGACGAGTGAGAGGCGTCCAAAAGACGCCACACACTGATTTTTGTATCAAGCCATATTCTTGGCGTCCAAAAGACGCCACACACTGATTTTGTATCAAGCCATATTCTTGGCGTCTTTGGAAAAACGCAAGCCTGTTTGTCATTAGATAAAGTTTTACGAGGAAACGGCGATAGAATAAAAACGAATTCAAACGGAGAAAACCGTAGGTTTTCAACCTCGATACCATTTAAATACCTATATAACAAAAGTGGAGGCACTATTGGGGTGTCTCCACTCGTTTTTTATTCGGTTATCCCTAAATGCGACAGCCCCTTTTGTTGGCAAAGCGGAACGCTTTGCTTTTTTGATCCGATCAGAATTCCTTCACGGGGAACTCCGAGGCGATAAAGCCTGCACCGCGGAAGGCCTTCATATCCTGCCGCACGATATAATCGATATAAGAGGAGATCATCTGCGCGGTGAGAATATAGCCCATCGGGTTCATATGGCCGTGCAGGAAGAAGCGCTCGCGGAATTCCTCATCGTAATAGGGCGCATAGGTGCGCAGATCGATCAGATGCGTGTTTTCGAAGAGGCCGCAAAGGGCTTCGAGTGCCTTCTGATGCCGATCGTAATATTCGTTTCTCTCCTTGGTGGAGGAGATGCTTCTTGGCACCGTCACGAGGAAGAAGTGCGCATCGGGGCTGATCTCCTTATAGATCTGAATGATTTTTGCGTAGTAGCCGATAAAGGTGGGCTTATTGTTTTCGCGGTTTTCAAAATCGATATCCTCCGCCGAGCCGAATTCCAGCTTTCCTTCAAGCATACGGGAGGTATCGTTCACGCCCATCGCAATGATATAGGCCTGCGCCTTCTTTTCGGGATCAAGGAAGCCTCTGTCCCTTGCAAAGGTCTCGCAGTATTCCTTGGCGGTCATACCGCCGCGAGAGAAATTATAGCATTTCGAGCCGATGGCTCTTGCCATATACTGCCCCCAGGAATATTCAAAAAAATCGTGATAGGAGCGCTTGCCCTCGGCGTTCACTCTTTCGAATTCGCCCGAAGAAAGGCTGTCGCCCACGGCGGCGAAGGTGCGGAAGATCGAGGCAAAGCCGCCGCTCGGGAGCAGGCGGTCAAGGGGCTTTTCGTTTTCGCCAAAGAGATCTTTAATATCCATTTTCTTATTCTCCTTAAAAGGATACCTCTGCCGAAAAGAGAACGGCAGAGGTAATTTTTTTCTCTTTATTTTTACTTAATGGATGCGGAGCGGAGCGTTACGTCGTGATAACCGCCCTCCACGATGCTCGTCGAGGAAACGAGGGTCATCTTCGCCTTCTGCTGGAGCTCCTCGATCGTGATTGCGCCGCAGTTGCACATCGTGGACTTCACCTTGTAGAGGGATTTCTCCACGTTGTCGTGCAGAGAGCCTGCATAGGTAACATAGGAATCAACGCCCTCCTCGAAGGAAAGCTTTGCCTTTCCGCCAAGGTCGTATCTCTGCCAGTTGCGGGCACGGTTGGAGCCCTCGCCCCAATATTCCTTCACGTACTGGCCGTTCACCATCACCTTAGGCGTGGGGCTCTCGTCGAAGCGAGCGAAATAGCGGCCGAGCATCATAAAGTCTGCACCCATAGCGAGAGCAAGCGTCATATGATAGTCGTGAACGATACCGCCGTCCGAGCAGATCGGAACGTAGATACCCGTCTTTTCAAAATATTCGTCTCTTGCCTTGGCAACCTCGATCACGGCGCTGGCCTGTCCGCGGCCGATACCCTTCTGCTCACGGGTGATGCAGATGGAGCCGCCGCCGATACCGATCTTCACGAAGTCGGCACCTGCCTCGGCAAGGAAGAGGAAGCCCTCGCGGTCAACCACGTTGCCTGCGCCGACCTTCACGGTGTCGCCATACTTTGCGCGGATGAAATCCAGGGTCTTCTTCTGCCAGATCGTGTATCCCTCGGAGGAGTCGATGCAGAGAACGTCTGCGCCTGCCTCGATCAAAGCGGGAACGCGCTTTTCATAGTCGAGCGTGTTGATGCCTGCACCAACGAGGTAGCTCTTGTTCTTATCGAGAAGCTCCTGAGGGTTCTCCTTATGCTGTGCATAATCCTTGCGGAAAACGAAGAACTTCAGGCAACCGTTCTTGTCCACGATGGGAAGGGAATTGAGCTTGTTTTCCCAAATGATGTCGTTGGCCTCCTTGAGAGTCGTTCCCTCGGGGGCAACCACGAGCTTTGCAAGGGGCGTCATAAAATTCTTGACCTTCTCGGCGGTGTCCATACGGCTTACGCGGTAGTCTCTGCCGGTCACGATGCCGAGCAGCTTGCCGTTTGCCGTTCCGTCCTCGGTGACAGCCATCGTCGAATGACCCTTCTCCTCGGCGAGAGCGAGAACGTCTGCGAGAGTATTCTCGGGCGTGAGGTTCGAATCGCTGACAACGAAGCCCGCCTTGTAGTTCTTCACGCGGGCAACCATAGCCGCCTCATCCTCGATGCTCTGCGAGCCGTAGATGAAGGAAAGGCCGCCCTCCTTAGCAAGGGCGATGGCAAGCCCATCGTCGGAAACCGACTGCATAATGGCGGAGGTCATGGGAATATTCAGGCAGATGGGGCATTCCTCCTTGCCCTTTCTGTACTTCACGAGCGGGGTGCGAAGCGAAACGTTTGCGGGGATGCAACGCTCGTCGGTGTATCCGGGAATGAAGAGGTATTCGCTGAAGGTATGCGAAGGTTCGTTAATATAGGTTGCCATAAACGCTCTCCTTTTTATCGTATGTTTTTATTAACCCCCATTTTATCACATCTGTGCCCCTTTTGTCAAGAGAAAAAGGAAGGAATCTTTTGGAAAAGCGGGAACTTTTTCGTTTTTTGGCCCTTGCTTGTTCTCGGGCGGGCGTGCGCCGCGCGATTTTAGTGAAAGAGAACAATTTCGCGGAAAAAATTTCGGCGTTTTGGATATTGCAACGCGTGCGCTTTTTATGTTATAATAAAATGTATAATTATAATAATAAATGAAAAGAAAATAAAGGAGATCCTTATGAAAAACAGCAAATTGCGCATATCGCTTCTTTTGGCGATCTGCCTGCTCGTTGCTTCTCTCGTCACGGTGCTGATCGCATCGGCGGAGGATGGCGCCGAGAGCGTCACCGTTTCTTATGCAAACGGAACGAGCGCAACCTATGCGGAGGGCGAAACGATCGAGCCCATCGCAGTACCCAAGGACTTTGCAAGATATGACGAGGCGGGAGACGCCTATGTTTATACCGTCACGGAGGGGGCGGAATGGACCTTCGTTCTGGACGGCAAGGCTTTGACGGAGCTGACCGTCACGAAGGCGATGCTCGGCAAGACGGTTTATGCCGACGTTGCGGGAACGATGGGAGATGCAAAGGTTTACTATACGATCCACGAGAACATCAAGGACACGACCGTGCCCGAGGAGATGCGCGGCGAATTTCTGATCTATGGATACGATACGGATAGCCTGATCACCTATCTCAGCCGCTCGAATGCCGAGGTGGTTGAGGGAACGGACGAGCCCCGCTACCGCTATCTGCGCCAGCGCGACAACGTTTTCCATATCAAGATGTATGCGGATATGTATCCCGTGGCCTTTGACCCCAAGTGGGGAGACGATGCCAAGGATTGGGCGGCGCCCAACAGAGACGGCGGCACGACGCTCGTGCAGGACAGAACCTGGAGAGGCACCTTCACCTCCTCCGGCGCGGCGAACACCGGCGGCGAGAGCGCAAGGGTTTATTTTGATATGAACGGCCATCTTCTGGAGGTTGGCTCGAGCGAATCGATGCATTTCGGCTCGATGGCCTGCACGCCTTACAGCATGCGTCTCTTCATTTATTCCACGACGGCGGGCGCCGTTTTCTCCGCCGCGAAGTCCTATGCGGCCTTCTATGCGGACGATGACTCGAGAATCTACGTTGGCGAGCTGGACGGAAGCTCCGTCAAATACGGAAAGAACCTTACCGTGCACGCCAAGATGGTTACGCACCTGAACTACGGCTCCGGCGTTTATCTCTACGGCGGCCGCTATTATCAGGTGGGCGCAAACCCCGATTTTTTGAATATCTCTCACCGCCTCTATGCGGCGAAGAACTGCGAGTTTTATCTTGCGGATCAGAGCGAGGCTCTGCTTTTCTTCAACAATGGCTATAAGTATAACTGGAGCACCACCAAGAGCGGAATGAAGTTTGAAAACTGCTCCTTCTATGTGAATCAGCACGGCACGGCGATGATTCGCGAGGTGAGCTCGCAGGATAACAAGACGCACGCGGAAAAGCCGCCCGTTGCGATTGACGACAAATATACGCTTGAATTTATGAACTGCCGCTTCTACGGTATTCCGACGCCGCTGACGAGCAACTACATCAAGTTTAAATACACGGGTGACACGGTCTTCTCCGTCGGCTCCTCCGAAAACTGGGGCACGGAAAGCGAGCCTCTTTACCTTTCCTATCTCGCCGAGCCGCTCAGCACCGAAACGCTGACGGATATCAACGGCCAGCCCGTTGTCGTGGAGGAGATCTGCGCACTGCTTTCTCCGAAAGCGACTGCCTGCGTGCAGTATAACGGCGAGAAGAGCTATTGGCAGCCCGGCGCAACGCCCTTTGTCTTTGATAACGTTGTTATGACGGACCTTGAGCGCTATGTGGAGAGCGAGGGTCGCTACCTCGGACTTCCTGCGGTGCTGGAGGCGGGCAAGGCCTATCTGGCAACCGGCGTTAAGTACCACAAAAAGCAGGTCGTTGCCTTCCTTTACACGATGGATAACGGCACGGAGGGCTACGGCCTGACGGGAGATACCCCGTATGAGACGGGCAAGAACTTCGCCGCGAAGGTTGGAAACCTGCAGGACGTTTCGATCACCCTGCTTGCCGACATCACGCTTTCCGGCAACGTGGACTTCGGAACGAAGGGCAAGGTGCTTCTCGATATGAACGGCTATAACATCACCGTGGCCGCCGATGCAACGCCGATGGGCGCTCTGCACCGCGTGGGTGACGCGATGACCGTTCGCTTCTATTCCTCCCGCCCCGGCTCGGTTTACGAGAACCTTTCCTCCGCGCCGATCTTCTCGCTTTCGCATAGCGGCAAGGGCGGAAAGATCTATATCGGCGACTATGAATACAAGACCGGTGCTACCTATTCCGGCGAAAATATTACTTATATTTCCCGCGGAAGCCTCTTCTACGGATATCCGAAGAATGAAGGCGTGACGGCGGAATCCACCTTTGAGGCCAAGAACATTGCCTTCGTTTATACGGGCGAGGGTGCGGCTATCGTTACGGCAAACACCGTGAAGCTCTCCTACTGCAGGGTCACGATGGATCCTGCGAATAAGGAGGCAACCCCCGTTGCCGTTGCGGCGCGCGCGGACGTGGATACGCTGGCCTCCTTCAGCTCGGTTTCCTTCTATGCGACCGGTGGCGTGGAGGCAAGCCTCATCACCTGCGTTAACGAAAAGGGCGAGATCGTGAATAAGGCAACGAAGGATTGCCGCGTTTCCTTCAGCAACGTTGCGCTTTGCAACGTGGCGGCCGCTTACCAGAGCCCCGCCGAGGGTCTGACGGTGAATTACGCGCAGATTTCCTTCGCGGATCTTCTGGATCTCAGCACCTTTTACGGCGATGAGCTTCCCACGGGACAGGCGCTTCTTCGCACCAGCGAAGAGATCTATGAAAACGGCTCCGTAAGACGCGTGGCGCTTTGGGTGAGTGCTCCGGCCTCCGACCGTGCCACCGTGCGATTCGATGCCACCCGTATCGGTCTCGGCGTTGTTTCGGAGGATTGGCTGATCGGCTCGATCACCTGTCGCGACAGCATCGTTGTGGACGACCTCTTCGTTTTCGGCTTCGGTGAGCGCGTGGTGCCCAAGGAGGGCATCAAGATCCAGATCGGATGCAGAAAGATCGTTTCGGGCACGATGCGCATCAGCTTCACGCTCACGGGCGCGCCCACGCTGAATCTTTTGGTTCCTATGAATACGCCGCTTCTTTCCGTAACGGTGGACAGCACCAAGTACGATATTACCCCCAAGCTAGATTATATGGACGATTTCTACGTGATCTCCGTTCCGCTGACGGACAGAATGCTTCTGGGCGAGATCTCTCTTGCTCTGGAGACGGCCGCGCGCACGGAAACGCTGAAGCTTCGCCCCGAAAATTATATCAGAAGCCTGATGGTGGACGACGAGGCCTCTGCAGAGGAGAAGCACCTCGTTTATGCAATCCTGGAGCGCGCCGAGATGGCGCAGAATTCCTCGCTCGGTATCACCTCTCCCTCTGGCTATCAGGAGCGCGACGTTGCCGCGTCCGTTCCGCCGGAGCTTCCTACGGGAATGGCCTCCGTTGCCTTTGATATCAAGGACGGCCTGGCGCTCGTTATTCGCGGTGCGGCCGGCAAGGCCGTCTCGCTCGTCAGCACAAGAGGCGAAGCCTTCGAGGGCGTGATCGGTGCAGACGGGGTTTACAGATTCGAGGGACTTCCGCTTCAGACCTTCCACGGAACCTTCACCCTGACATATGACGGCACCTCCTTCGATTATTCCGTTTCCGCTTATAAGGGAAGCTCGGACGGCGCAGAGGTGCAGGGCGATATGCTCTATATGCTCTTCTATTATGCGGATGCAATGTATCCCGCCGCGGAAGAGTGAAGAAAGGAGAATAAACGATGAAATTTAAGATTCTTTCTCTTCTGCTCGTGCTTTGTCTTGCCCTGCTTGCCTCCTGCTCGATGCCCTGCACGCAGCATACGGATGCAAACGGAGACCTGAAATGCGATAAGTGCCAGGCCGCCGTTCCCTGCAAGACGCACGCGGATGCAGATGACGATCTGAAGTGCGATAAGTGCGGCGCGGATATCCCCTGTGCGAGCCATACCGACGAAAACGACGACCTCACCTGCGACCGTTGCGGTCAGACGGGGCTCGATTGCACCAAGCATATTGACGAAAACGCAGATGCGGTCTGCGACCGCTGTTCCGCAGAGCTTTGCGACGACAGCCACTTTGACGGCGATAAGGACTTCCTTTGCGACGACTGCGCCGCGCAGATGCCCTGCCCCGATCATAAGGACGAGGATCACGACGAAAAGTGCGAGACTTGCGGCCGCGTGCTTCCTTGCACCGAGCATTTGGATGCGGATCACGATCTGATCTGCGATTGGTGCGAAAGAGAAGCACCCTGCACCGACCACGACGATGCGGATCACGACCTGAAGTGCGATTGGTGCTCTGCTGACGTGCCCTGCATCGTGCATCGCGATGCGGATAAGAGCAAGACCTGCGATTGGTGCGGCGTTGCCGTTGGAAACGAGCACGACGATAGCCACGACAGTACGGATATGGATATGAGCGATATCCTCGGATAAAAACGATGAAAAAAATACTTCTCGACGAAAATTTGAAATTCTTTAAGGGCAATTTGCATTGCCACAGCACGCTTTCCGACGGAAAGATGACCCCCGAGGAGCTGAAGGCGTTTTATAAGGCGAGGGGCTACCACTTCCTCGCCATCACCGATCACGATCACTTCAACGACAATTCCTACCTCGACGATGCGGATTTTATCACCATCACGAGCGCGGAGTACGCCGTGAAGGAATTTGAGGATCAGTCCACGCTGAAAAACCACAAAATGAAGGCCTGCCACCTCAATTTCTATGCAAAGCGGCAGGACAATACGACGCCCATCTGCTATTCGCCCGTCTACGATAAGTATTCCAAGGGCGAAAGGCGCGAGGCGCTTGCAAAATTCGATTTTGGCTATAAGCGCGTGTATTCCGCCGAGGGCGTGAATGATCTGATCCGCATTGCCAATGAAAACGGCTTCTTCGTTGCTTATAATCACCCGCGCTGGTCGCTGGAGAATTATAAGCAGTATTCGGGCTACGAGGGCCTTTGGGGCGTTGAGGTGTATAACCACGCCTGCTATATCGGTGGTATTTACGAATACGATCTGCACGTGCACGACGATTTTCTGCGCGACGGAAAGCGCATTTTCCTCTCCGTTGGCGATGATAACCACAGCGAGCGCTCCTCGGGTGGCGCCTTCGTTTGCGTGAATGCCCCTGCGCTCACCTATGAGAATATCATTGACGGATTGCTTTGCGGAAGCTTTTATGCCTCCACGGGGCCGGAAATCTTCGCACTCTTCGTGGAGGACGGCTTCGTTCATATCAAGACCTCGCCCGTGCGGATGATCTCGCTTTCCACCGAGGGAAGACGCTCTAAGGCCGAGCGCGCACCCGCGGGCGAAACGATCACCGAGGCAAGCTTCGAGATCCGCGAGGCGGACGGCTATATTCGTCTTAGCATCGAGGGACCTGACGGACATCGCGCGGATACGCAGGCATATTTCGTTGATGAAATTCTTTGATTTTTTCTTTTGAACAGGCAAAAAAATCTTTTGGCTTATGCCGAAAATGCGATTTTTGCAAACATAAGTTTGAAATCTTAGAAAAAACCATATAAAAAATCCCCTTGGCACTCCGTTTTTTTGGAGATGAACCAAGGGGATTTTTTTGTTTCTTGGATTTTTTAGCGAAGAGCGGGAGGCGAGAGGCCTTCGTCTTCCTCCTGTGCGAGATTCAGCGCGGCGCCCAGCGCCAAGAGCGCGGAATGATAGATCAGCGGGAAGAAAACGAAAAGGAATACGTCAAGCAGAGAGCCGACCACGGTGGTGGCGGCGGCTATGGCTAAGAAGGATTTGAAAAGCGTGGGGCGCTTGAAGAAGAGATACACGCTTTCGATACGGTAGAGAAGATACGTGACGATACCAACGGTGCCGCAGGCGCCGAGCATCTGGAAGACCGTGTTGTGCGCAAAATGGGAAACGCCCTCGCCGAGGCCGAGGCCGAAGAAGCCTTGGCCGAAGAGCGGATGATCAAAGAAGGCATCCACGCATTTTTTCCAGAGGGGAAGGCGGCCGTTGTTGGAAAGTCCCTTTTCAAAGTAAACGGCAAAGAGCTGATATACCTCCTCGGAATATCCGATCAGCGCCACGATGAGCACAAGGCACATCAGAATCGTCGTCAGCTGAAAGAGCGTTTTTCGCTTGCCGCAGAAGCATCCGATCGCCATGCAGATCGCAAAGAAGAGTGCGCTGACACCCAGCGCCGTGCGCGACATACTGAAAAAGCAGGCGGCAAGCACCAGAATGGCCATCGAGAGATAGATTGCGGGATAGCGATGGCGCATTGCACCGTAAATTAAAAGCGGGATCAGAGGCGTAAGCATTCCGCCGATGACGGTGGAAACGCCCCAGCCGAGCACGATCTTCGAGGAGTTGATCGCGCCGTCCTCGCGCAAAACATTCTCCGTTGCGTAAAGCACGCCCATCTGGATCAGAATGACGGCGGCGATAAAGACGGTGCAATAGCAGAAATATGCCTCGATCTCCTTCAGCGTTTTTTTGCGGAAGCCGAAATAGAAGATCGCAAAGAAGAACAAGAATCCGAAGGCCTCCGCCAGACCGAGCAGAAGATCCGCCGCGGTGTGCGCATCACAGAGAAAGCCGTTTGCGATCATAGCGCCGCCAAGCAGGATCATATAGAAGATCAGCGGGCATTTTTTCGGCGTGAAATCAAGATATGCTTTCGTGCGGATCACAAAGGCCGCAAAGGAAACGAGCACGATCACGATCAGGATGGCGATGAAATAGGGACGGTTGCCCTCAAAGAAATAATCCGAGCGGGCGGGAATGGTCGGCGCGTGGCCGGGGGAGATCTGGAACATAAAGGTGCCCGCGATCGGGAGCGTGTGCTTTGCATCCTCGACAAACCAGAGCGAGAAGCAGAAGATCAGAACGTTGATATAGCCGAAGATCATTTCGCGGCCCGTATAATATCCGAGCAAAACGAAAAGGCAAACCAGCGGCGGATAAAGGCGACCGCCAAAGAAGGCGCAGATCGCGTTTTTAAAGGACATATTTTTCTCCGTGGCGGACATCCTGCGCACTCCTTTCAAAGTCTTTTAAATAACGAACAAGTCTATCATACCATTTTTATCCCCCGTTGTCAACCCTTTTTATCCGACGCGCATTGACACGGCCCGCCGTTTGTGCTAAAATAAAGAAAAAACGCGGCGCCGCCAAGCGGCGCGGGATTGGAGGGAGACGGGTGGATATTCTTCGCAATATCGGAAAAATTGAAGAGATTCTCGGCTATACCTTTCGGGATAAATCGCTTTTGGTGCAGGCCTTCACGCGCACCAGCTTCTGCAACGAGCATCACGCGCGCACCGAGGGGGAGGACTATCAATCCAACGAGGTGCTGGAATTTTTCGGGGATGCGGTGCTCAGCGCGGCCATCGTTTCGCTTCTGATCGAGCGCTCCTCCTCCCGCTATGCGCACGGCATTCATACGGCGCTCTCCGAGGGAGACTTCTCCAACGTGAAATCCAACCTTTCGGATAAGAGCAATCTCTCCGTGCATATGGCGCGCCTTGGCCTGCAAAAATACCTCCTGATGGGCGAGGGCGATAAAAAAATGAAGATGGAAAATCAGCCGTCCGTGATGGAGGATCTCTTCGAAAGCATCGTCGGAGCGATCTATATTGACTGCGAAATGCAAATGAATGTTGTCAAAAACGCGGTTTCCCGTATGCTGGATGCGGGTGAATACCTGGAAGAGGGAAGAACCTCGCAGAGCCCGAAAAACCTTTTGCAGGAATTCTGCGCCGATAAAACGCGCCGTCTCGGCGCCCCCGTTTATCGGATGATTTCGGAGAGCGGACCTCAGCATAAAAAGGAATACCTCTTCGCCTGCGAGATCGGCGGCAAGGAATACGGGCGCGGCGTTGGCAAAAATTATCGCGCCGCAGAAACGGCCGCCGCGAGGGATGCGCTTGCGAATCTGCAAAGGACCTATAAGCCCGAGGGGGAGGGCAAGGGCGAGGCGCGCCATCCTGCGGATACGGCGCAGAGTCGCCTATACGAGCACGCGGCCAAGCGCGGCCTTCCCCCGCCCGCCTACCGTGTGAGCGAGGCGCCTGAGGCAACGCCGCAGAACCCGGCCTTTATCGCCGTTTGCACATATCGGGGAAGAGAAACCGAGGGGCGCGGCGTCAGCAAGGCGGGGGCAAGGCAGGCCGCCGCAGAGGCAATGCTTTCCCTGCTTTGAGGGCAAAAATTCGCCCCGATTCCTTCTTTTATAATAAAATAAAAAAATATTTACAAAATTTCTACAATTTTCTTGACAAGTGCGAAAAGATGTGCTACAATAGCCGTGAAGAGTTATAAATATATTAAATGTATAAAAAATTTTCGCACGAAATAAAAGAAGGAGAAGAACAATGCCTGAGATCAAGTACGAGCTTATTGAGAAGATCGGTATCGTGAGCGAGGGAACGAACGGCTGGAATAAGGAGCTTAACCTTATCAGCTGGAACGAGAGAGAGCCTGTTTACGATCTTCGTACCTGGGCGCCCGATCACGAGAAGATGGGCAAGGGCGTGACCATTTCTGCCGCAGAGGCTAAGATCCTGCGCGATATGCTCAACGCACTGAATCTGGACTAAGCAATCGCCTCGCGCTTTGCTTTCGCTCCCAAAAAAGAGAGCCGTTTTCGGACGGCTCTCTTTTTTATTTGTTTTTTGCGGTGCGTTTTTTTCTTTTTTTGTTTATTTTCCGAAAAGGGCGGTTGGCCTTTTTTCGTGCGCCCTTGGCGCTTTTCGGCTTCCTCGGCGGAGCATCCCCGTCACACGGTGGGGGTATCCCCGTCGGCCTCGGCACTCGGCTCGCTTTCGCCCTGCAAGGGCTCCTCGGCGATCCGCTTTTGCTCTGCCTCGGCGCTTTCCATCATAGCAACGATGGTGGCAACCTCTGCCTCGGCGGCGGCGCTCAGCGGGAGATCCTCTGCGGGGCTTATTGCGATCGGTTCCTCGGCGATTGCCTCGGGGATCGGTGCGGCCTCGGTCTTCGGCGCGCGCTTGAAGGAGGCGGAGAAGCGAGAGAAAAGATCCGAAAGAATGCCGCGCTTTTCGGCCTTCGGTGCGGCCTCCTCCTCGCGCTCCTCAAAGAAGCGGGAGACGATGCCCGTGATGAAGCTGACGGAGCGGCGCCTTGCGGCACGGCTCTTTTCCTCCTGCTCCAAAAGCAGAAGCGCTTTTTCTCCGCCTGCGGGAATGGCAAGCAGGGTGGGGGAGAAAACGTCCTTTAAGAGGCGGTGCAGATATCCGTCGCCGAGGCGGCGCTCGAGAATCTCGTTGAGAAGGGCGTTTTTGCTTGGGAAGGAATCAATAAAGGCGCGGCCAAGCTCCTGGTTCGGAAGCTCCGAGAAGCGGATCTTATAGCAACCGTCGGGAGCGGGAAAAAGCTTGATGCGGCGCACGTTCGGGAGCTCGGGGAAGCAGAGCTCGATTTTATAAACGGCGCGTCCCTCCTCGTCCACGGCAACCTCACCCATTGCCCGCACGAGATAGACCTCCTCACGGAAGGTGAGCACCGTATCGGCAAAATCCTTGAGGCCGATCTCCAGCGTGAGCGGAGCGCCACCCTCCACCACCGTCATCCAGAGGCGCTCGCCCCGATGGCGGAAGGTGAGGCTATCGATGCCGCCCGTGAAGCAGTTTTCCATCGTGCGCACGAAGACGGGCAGGATGCCGTTGTTGTTCTGGCGGAAGATATAAGAGCCGCGCAGGGCATCCCAGCGCGTATCGTAGCCGCGGCTGTGGCGGTGGCGCAGAAAATTCAGAAATCCGCCCGCAGGCGCGGAGGCGCGGATCCAATGGCGGCGGCAGAAGAAGGCCTGCTGCTGATGCGCGTATTCTCTTCGGTGCAGAAGGAAGTGATGCTCCTCCGAGGGGAGCGGAAAGCAAAGGCGGCGGCGAATGATGGAGAGCGCGGGGCTTTGCGCAAAAAGCTCGTTGTTGCCCGCGCTGATCACGGCAACGAGGCCGCGCTCGGGATAGCACCAGACATTTTGGCCGAGCATTCCGTTGAAGAGAAAATCCTTCGTTTCGCGGCCAACCCAGAGGTGAAAGCCGTAATGAAAATCGCCGAGATTTTCGGGCGTTTTTGCCTGCACGGAGGTCATTTCCCGCACGAAATCGGCAGGGAGGATCTGCTTTCCCTCAAAGCGCCCCTCGCAGCAGAGCATCAGGCCGAGCTTGCCCCAGGATTCATCCGAAAGATAAAGCCCCCAGCCGCCGCAGGTAACGCCCTCGGGCCCGACCTGCCAGAGCGGGCGCTCGATGTGCAGGGGCGCAAAGAGGCGGGGCATCAGGTAGTCCACGAGCGATTCCTCGCTCACGCGCTGTGCGATGCAGGCGAGGATATAGGAATTCATACTGTTGTAGGCAAAGCCTGCGCCCGGTGCAAAGGAGAGCGCGGAATCGAAGAAGGCCGCCGTCCATCCCGTTTCGGTGACGACGCCCGCCTCGTTGAATTTCACGCCGCTTTGCATTGCAAGCAGGTGGCGCACGGTGAGCTCGCGTAGGCGCTTATCCTGCACGCGACATTCGGGGAAGAAGGGGAGAACGCGGCTATCCGGCGAGAGCCGTCCCTCGCCGATCAGAAGTCCGATGGCCATACCGAGTACGGTTTTGGACATAGAGTGCGCAAGATGGGGGATCTGCCCGTCATAGCCCGGCGCAGAGCAACGGCAAACGGCGCCGCCGTGCGCCAGCACGAGAAGCGAATGGATCTGCGCGCGCTCCTCGGCCTCAAGCTCGGAGAGCATATAGCGAAGCGTTGCGGTGGAAAGGCCGTTTTTCTCGGGGGCGACACGGGTGAAATAGGTTGGCTCCTTGGGGCAAAGCTGTGTTTTTTTTGGCTGATAGGGGATCACGGAGGGATATTTTTTATCCGAAAGCGATAGCCCCGCGATCAGCTCGATCGAGCGTTTTTTCCATTTTTTCATAGTGAACCTTCGTGTTTCTATATCAAGATCTTATGCACGCGGGGTGCAAAACATTCTTTTAAGCGATCAGCGCCGAAAGGCCCGAAAGGTCAAAGAGCAGGCCGAAGACAAAGCCCGTGGCAACCAAAAGGCCGAGGATTGCAAGATTTTCCTTTACGTTCTTATTCGTGCGCAGGAGAACGAGCGTTCCAACGCCGGCCCCCGGAAGAAGCCCCGCAAGCAATGCGCCGCCCGAGACCAGCCCCTCCAGATAAAGCTCGGTCAAAAGCACGGAGACCGCGCAGTTCGGAACGAGACCGACCAAGGCGCAAACGATATGCGAGAGCACGGGAATATCGAAGAAGAGCGCGCGCATCGCCTCCTCGCCGACGAAATGCATCACCGTATTCAGCGAAAGAGTGATGAGCAAAAGGAAGAGCGCCACCGTCAGCGTATGCCGCAGGGCGGAGATCAGCACGCCCCTTTCACAGCCGCATCCCTCGGCCTCGCAAAGCTCGTGGATATGATGCTCCTGCTTTCCTCCCGTGATGCGGAGCACGGCGTTGACGAGGAAGCCGACGGCGATGCCGATCGCGGCCTTGGAGAGAAGCAGCGTGAGCACCGTTTTGGCGCTTGCGTGCCCCGAGATCAGAATGGGGAGCATCTCATCCGAGGTGGAGAGAAAAACGGCGATCAGCGCGCCGAGCGAGATCGTGCGCCCTGCATAAAGGCTTGCCGCCGCCGAGGAGAAGCCGCATTGCGGCACGAGGCCGAGTGCGCCGCCCGCCAAGGGGGCAAGGGCACCGCATTTTTCAACCGTGCGGCGCATTTTTTCAGAGCCGTGATGCTCTAAAAATTCCATCAATACATAAGTTAAGAAAAGAAAGGGGAGAATAGAAATCGTCTCCTTGAGGCTATGCAGAAAAACCTCGCCGAAAAAGCCCTCGGCTCCGTGCGTATGCATCAGCATCACAGCGCTCCACCTCCCTTACAGGCCTCACAGCGGCCGAAGAGGAGGGTTTTCTCCTCGTCCAGAGCAAAGTGCCCCTCGTCTGCCACCGCCTCGCAAAGAAGGCGGGAGAGGCGCTCCGTCAGGTGAATAAAGCGGCCGCAGTCCACGCATTTGAGATGCAGATGCGAGCGGCAATGCGCGCTTTCCGTGTATTGGTAAATAAAATGGCGCCCCTGCGGGTCGGGAAGCTTGCGGATGCTTCCTCGCTCGTTCAGCGCGGCGAGAAGGCGGAAGATGGTGCTCTTTCCCTTGCCGCCCGGCGTCAGAATATCGCAGATCTGCCCGAGGGTGAGCCCGCGCTCGCCCGATTGCTTTAAAAGCGCGAGAAGCGCCTTCTCCCGCCCTGTATCGTAGGTCATAAGTATCTCCTTGACGTAAGATGGTTGGATTTTGCGGAGTGCGGCTCCGCCCGCGCGGCGCTTTTTTGGGAGAGAGCGCCCGCGTGTGCTAAATTGATAGCAACTCTCAATTCGGCCTTTATAGGATACTATATTTTAGAGAGAATGTCAAGCGGTGGATAAATTTTTTACATTTGAAGTTAGCACTTGGATGCATAGAGTGCTAATGTTTACAAAAAATACATAAAATCAAGCACGATAATTCATAAAACTGCCGTACAATATAAGCACAAGGAGCCTCTGCGTGAAAATGTCTTGGTCTTTTTGCAGGGGGAAAGGAGAAAAAATATATGAATATTGAGAAATATACGCAAAAGAGTCGCGCCGCCTTGGCGGATGCCCAGCGCCTTGCCGCGGAAAACGGAAACTATGCGGTGGAGCCTTTGCATCTTTTGCTTGCGCTTTTATCGGATAAGGAGGGGCTCGTGCCCTCGCTTCTTTCGGCAAGCGGAATCGATGCGCGCGCCGTTTTCGCCGATGTGGCGGCGGCCGTGCAAGCGCTCCCGAAGCTCGGCGGCTCCGGCTATAATTCCGAGGCTTTGCACGCCTCGGGAGAGCTTGCCTCACTTCTTGAGGAAGCAGACGGGGAGAGGGAGAGAATGGGAGACGGATTCGTTTCCGCAGAGCACCTTTTCCTTGCGCTTCTTTCACAGAAGAGCGGCAAGGCGGCCGAGATCTTTAAAAAGCATAAGGTGCGCCGTGGCGAGATCCTTTCGGCTCTGCAATCGATGCGCGGGCGGCAGACGGTTGATACGGACAATCCCGAGGGGAAATACGACGTGCTGAAAAAATACGGGCGCGATCTCGTTTCCGAGGCGCGCGCGCACAAGCTCGATCCCGTGATCGGAAGAGACGAGGAGATCCGCAACGTGATCCGCATTCTTTCGCGCAAAACGAAAAATAACCCCTGCCTGATCGGTGAGCCCGGCGTTGGAAAAACGGCGATCGCGGAGGGGCTTGCGCAGAGAATCGTGCGCGGTGACGTGCCCGAAAACCTCAAGGATCGCGCGGTCTTTTCCTTGGATATGGGCGCGCTCGTTGCGGGCGCGAAGTACCGCGGCGAATTTGAGGAGAGGCTGAAGGCCGTGCTGGACGAGGTGAAGGCATCGGACGGGCAGATCATTCTCTTCATCGACGAGCTTCATACCATCGTCGGCGCGGGAAAGAGTGAGGGCGCAATGGATGCGGGCAATCTGCTGAAGCCTCTGCTTGCGCGCGGCGAATTGCATTGCATCGGCGCAACCACGCTGAATGAATACCGCCTTTATATTGAAAAGGATGCCGCTCTGGAGCGCCGCTTCCAGCCCGTTCTGGTTTCCGAGCCAACGGTGGAGGATACGGTTGCCATCCTGCGCGGACTCAAGGAAAGATATGAGGTTTACCACGGCGTGAAGATCCACGACGGCGCCCTGATGGCCGCCGCCACGCTTTCGGATCGCTATATCAGCGACCGATTCCTTCCCGATAAGGCGATCGACCTTGTGGACGAGGCCTGCGCGCTGATCAAGACCGAAATGAATTCCTGCCCCACGGAGATGGACGCCATTCTCCGCCGCATCCGCCAGCTGGAGATCGAGGAGGCCGCGCTCGCCAAGGAGAAGGATAAGCTTTCGCTTGAGCGGCTGGAGGCGATCCGCACGGAGCTTTCGGGGCTTCGGGAGGAATATGCCGCGATGAAGGCGCGCTTCGAGAATGAAAAGAGCAGTATCGGCCGCGTGCAGAGCCTGCGTGAGGAGCTGGAGCGGCTCAAGGAGCAGATGGAGAAGGCGGAGGCGGATTATGACTTAACGCTTGCCGCCGAGCTGAAATACGGCAAGCTCCCCGCCGTTGAGAAGGCGCTTGCCGAGGCGGAGGCGGGAATGCGCGAGGGCAATGCGGAAAATGCGCTTTTGCGCGATGCCGTCACGGAGGAGCAGATCGCCGCGATCGTGGCAAGATGGACCTCGATCCCCGTTGCCAAGCTGATGGAGGGGGAGCGGGAGAAGCTTTTGCGCCTCGAGGAGATTCTGCACCGCCGCCTGATCGGGCAGGATGCCGCCGTCACGGGGGTTGCCAACGCAATTCTGCGCTCGCGTGCGGGCATCGGCGATCCCGATCGCCCCATTGGCTCGTTTCTTTTCCTTGGCCCCACGGGCGTCGGAAAAACCGAGCTCTCCAAGGCCTTGGCGGAGGCGCTCTTTGACGATGAGAAAAGCCTCGTGCGCCTCGATATGTCCGAATATATGGAAAAGCACAGCGTTTCCCGCCTGATCGGTGCTCCTCCCGGCTACGTCGGCTATGATGAGGGCGGTCAGCTGACCGAGGCTGTCAGAAGGCATCCCTATTCCGTGATCCTTTTTGACGAGGTGGAGAAGGCGCATCCCGACGTTTTCAACATTCTTCTTCAGGTGCTGGATGACGGCCGCATCACGGATAGCCACGGCCGCACCGTGGATTTCAAAAACACTCTCATTATTCTGACGAGCAATCTCGGCTCGGATATTATTCTTGAGGGCATCGAAAACGGGGAGATCACTCCCGAGGCCGAGGCGGGCGTGCAAGCCCTTCTGCGCCGCACCTTCCGCCCTGAATTTCTGAACCGCCTGGATGAGATTCTGATCTTCAAGCCGCTTTCGCGCGAAAATATCCGCTCCATCGTTTCGCTTGCGATCGAGGATCTTTCCGCCCGTCTTGCGCGCCGCCGCCTGTCGCTGACGGTCACGGATCGCGCTGTGGAGCATATTATAGAAGCGGCGTATGATCCCATCTTCGGCGCAAGGCCCCTGAAGCGCTATATCAAATCCAAGACCGAAACGCTTCTGGCCAAAAGGATTCTTCGCGAAAACCCCGATCCCGAAACCGCATATCTTTTAGATGCCGATGAAAATGGATTGAAAATTCAATAAAATGCATAAAAAGCGCCGCAAAAAGAAAACTAAGGTTGACAATTTGCGGCGTTTTTCTTTTGAAAAAGGGACCACGCCTCGGGTTATCGAAAAAATGCTTTGCGGCCGAGCCTTTTGGCGGAAGGGAGCTTTTATGGAAAAAGAGAGAGGCGCGGGGGTTCTGATGCCCATTTTTGCCTTGCCGGGGGAATACGGCGTCGGTAGCTTCGGCGCGGGGGCGTATCGCTTCGTGGAGCTTCTGCGGCGCGGCGGCTTTCGCTATTGGCAGGTTTTGCCCTTCTGCATCACGGATGAATTTCACTCCCCCTATAAATCCCCCTCGGCCTTTTCGATCAATCCTTGGTTTATCGATCTCGGCATTCTGCGGGGCGAGGGGCTTATCACCGAGCAGGAGCGCGAGGGCGCGCGTCAGCGCGTGGACTATACCTGTGAATACGAAAGAGAAGGGGAGCGAATGGAGCTTCTTTTCCGTGCTGCCGAGCGGGCGGGAGAGGACGGGGCGGTACGCGCGCGGGTGCAAGCCGTGATGGAGCGCTTTCCCTATCTTGCACAGCTTTGCCGCTATATGGCTGAGAGGCGCGGGGAGGCGCTTTGGTATTGGCAGTTTTTGCAGGCTGAGGCGCTTCGGCAATGGCTTTTGCTGAAGGAATATGCAAACGCGCGCGGCCTTTGCATCATAGGAGATCTTCCGATCTACGTGAGCCTTGAGAGCAGTGAGGTGGAATACCACAAGGAATGGTTTTTGCTGGATGCCGAAGGGCATCCCACCGCCGTGGCGGGCGTGCCGCCCGATTATTTTTGCCGCGAGGGTCAGCTTTGGGGCAATCCGCTTTACGACTTTGAGGCGATGCGAGGAGACGGCTTTTCCTTCTTTCGTGACCGAATTTCTTATATGCTCACGCTTTTTGACGGCCTGCGGATCGACCATTTTCGCGCGCTTTCCTCCTTTTTTGCGGTGCCCGCAGGGGCGAAAACGGCAAAGGAGGGGCGCTGGATCCCCGCACCCGGCGAGCAGGTGATCGATGCGATCCGCCCGCTGACGGAGGGGAGGCTTGTGATAGCGGAGGATCTTGGGAATATCACGGAGGAGGTCGTTTCTCTCGTTCGGTATAGCGGCTTTGCGGGGATGCGCGTTCTGCAATTCGGCTTTGCCTCGGAAAACGACCGCGTGCACCTGCCGCATTTCTACGAAAAAAACACCGTTGCCTATACGGGAACGCACGACAATAACACCCTGCTCGGCTTTATGTTTTCGCTTCCCGAATGGGATCGGGCGCGCGTTTTGTCCTATCTTGGGCGCGAGGGCGAGGACTTCAACAGCGGGGCGGTTTACGGCGCGATCACGCGCTCCCTGCTTGCCTCGGCGGCAAACACGGTGATACTGCCGATGCAGGATCTTTTGCTCTTCGGGGAGGATACGCGCTTTAATACGCCCGGGCGATCGGAGGGCAACTGGAGGTTTCGTTTTTCCTTTTCTCAATGCGAGGGCGCGCCTTGGGATCATTATGCGTCCCTGCTTCGTATTTATAATCGATAATATGTAAATAAAGATTCGCATTTTCTCTCCTTTTCTTTGGAAAAAAGGAGGGAAGGATGCTTTTTCGGAGAGCTGATTGCGTGCCGCACGCTGATTGCGGCGCGCCCTTGCTCTCCCTTTTTCTTTTGCGCTGTACGCGGGCGAAAAAGTTTTTTTGGGGGCTTTTGAATTTTTTCTTGACTTTGCGCGCGTTTTCCTATATAATATATCTATATGAATCGGGTCTTGTCCGCCCATTTGTATTTTAAAAAATTTATCTATCGAAAGATGGTTACAAAAGAGTTTGTAATCGAGGAGGTGTTATCCAAATGATCCAATGGTATATTGCCGTGATCGTCGGCGCAGGTGCGCTCGTTGCGGGATCGCTGCTTGGCTATCTCAGCCGCAAGGCTGTTGCTGAGTCCAGGCTCGGTAGCGCGGAGGCACAGGCGAAGCGTATGCTTGACGACGCGATGAAGAATGCGGAAAGCGTTCGTAAGGAATCGGTTCTCAGCGCAAAGGAAGAGATCTTCCAGATGAAGAAGGAAGCCGATTTTGACATTAAGGAGCGCAGAAAAGAGGTTTCCCGCCAGGAGCGCCGTATCGCGCAGAAGGAGGAATCTCTGGATGCAAAGATCGAGGGCCTTGAGAAAAAGGAGGTGCTTCTCACCGAGAAGTTCCGCGAGGCCGATCAGATGAAGCTTGAGGTCAGCGAGACCTTGAAAAAGCAGATCGAAAATCTTGAAAAGATCGCAGGGCTCACAAGCGAGGAGGCCAAGGCCGAGCTCGTTGCCCGTCTGGATAGCGAAATGCGCCACGAAACGGCGCTGAAGATCGCGGAATACGATGCGCGCTTCCGTGAGGAGGCCGATGCCAAGGCGAAGGATATTCTTTCGCTTGCCATTCAGAGATGCGCGGCTGACCACGTCAGCGAGGTTGCGATCTCCACGGTTCAGATCCCCGGCGACGAAATGAAGGGCCGTATCATCGGCCGCGAGGGCAGAAATATCCGCACGATTGAGAATCTCACGGGTGTTGAGCTGATTATTGACGACACGCCCGACGTTATCACCGTTTCGGGCTTTGATCCCATCCGCCGCGAGGTGGCAAGACTTGCTTTGGAGAAGCTGATCTCCGACGGCCGTATTCATCCTGCCCGCATTGAGGAAATGGTGGAGAAGGCGCGCCGCGAGGTGGAGAATGCAACCAAGCAGGCAGGTGAGAAGGCTGTTTTCGAGACGGGTGTTCACGGCTTGCATCCCGATCTTATCAAGCTTCTCGGCCGTATGAAGTACCGTACCTCCTTCGGCCAGAATGCGCTTCGCCATTCCATTGAGGTTTCGATGCTTTCCGGCGTGATTGCAGACGAGCTTGGAGCCGATGTCACGATGGCGCGCAGAGCCGGTCTTCTTCACGATATCGGTAAGGCTATGACCGCAGAGGTCGAGGGATCTCATATCCAGCTCGGCGTTGAGATCGCGCAGAAGTATCACGAAAATAAGGACATTATTCACGCCATCGAGGCGCATCATAACGATGTTGAGCCCGTCACCCTGCTCGATTTCATCGTGCAGGCCGCCGATGCGATCAGCGCGGCAAGACCGGGTGCGCGCCGCGAGGATGTGGAAAACTACATCAAGCGCTTGCAGAAGCTGGAGGAGGTTGCCGCTGATTTCAACGGTGTGGACAAGACCTTCGCTATTCAGGCAGGCCGCGAGGTGAGAATTATGGTTAAGCCCGATGTGGTGGACGATGATTCTATGAAGATCCTTGCAAGAGATATTGCCGCCAAGATCGAGAGCGAGCTGAATTATCCCGGCCAGATCAAGGTCAGCGTGATCCGCGAATCCCGCGTGGTGGACTACGCAACCTAAGGGCTCGGCCTTAAAAAATGAACTGTCGCATATCGGGCCCGCGCCCTGCCTCGCGTAAAACAAGGAAACGGGGCGGCGCGAGTCCGCCCGATGCGGCAGTCTTTTTATCTCAAAAGAAGAAGCCCCCTTGGGGCAAAGAGGAAGAAAAGTGAAGGTTTTAGCAATCGGCGACGTCACGAGTGAGGGCGGCGTTAAGCATCTGGAAAAGCATCTTTGGCGCGTTCGGCGCGAAAATAAAATTGATTTCTGCATCGTCAACGCGGAAAATGCGGGTGGCGTTTATTCTTATACGCCCGCGCAAGCGGAGAGATTGCTCCTTGCAGGGGCGGACGTTCTCAGCGGCGGCAATCACACGATGCGCCAGAAGGCCTCCTATGCAATTATGGAGGAGAATGCGGCTCTGCTTCGCCCGATCAATTTCGGCGCGGATGCGCCCGGGCGGGGATATACGGTCGTTTCGGTCGGCGGTGTGCGCGTGATGGCAATCTCGGCGATGGGAAACGTGCATATCGATCCCGTGCTGGATGCGCCCTTCGATTTTATTGAGCGCGCGCTTTCCCGCGAGGCCGGGAATTACGATTTTGCGATTTTGGATATTCACGCAGAGGCCACGGGCGAGAAGCTTGCGGTCGCTTATGCCTTTGACGGAAGGATTGCCGCCACCTTCGGAACGCATACCCACGTGCCGACGGCGGATCTGCGGATTCTCCCTGCGGGTACGGGTTATGTCAGCGACCTCGGTATGTGCGGTGAGAGCGGCGGTATTCTCGGTATGGATGCCGCAGGCGTTGTGAAAAAGCTGCGCAGTCATCTGCCCGATAAATTCATTCCCGCCTCGGGCGAGGTCGTGGCAGACGGCGTGATTTTTGATATAGACGAGGGATGCGGGCGCACGAGATCGCTTCAGCGCATTTCCTTCTGATTTTTTGGCAGGGAGAACCGAAATGAATGAGTTAAAAACCAAGGTCGCCGTCGTCGGGGCGGGACACGCGGGCATAGAGGCGGCGCTGGCCGCCGCGCGCTTGGGGCTGGATACCGTGCTTTTCACGCTCAACCTCGATAGCGTTGCCAATCTCCCCTGCAATCCCTCCATCGGAGGAAGCGGCAAGGGGCATCTGGTTTTTGAGCTGGATGCGCTGGGCGGCGAAATGGGGCGCGCGGCTGATTGCGTGACGCTCCAGTCACGAACCTTAAATCTCGGCAAGGGCGCGGCCGTGCATTCCAAGCGCGTGCAGGCGGATCGCGCCGCGTATCGCGTTTTGATGAAGCAAACGCTCGAAAAGCAGGAGAATCTCAGGCTGTTTCAGGCCGAGGTTGTCGGTCTTCTCACCGAGGGCGAGGGGGGGAATCTTCACGTCACGGGCGTGAAGACGGCGCTTGGCGAATGCTGGGAGGCGGAGCGCGTGATTCTTTGCACGGGCACCTATCTTGAGAGCAGTATTTTTATCGGTGAGGGCGTTTATCCCTCAGGGCCGGATGGGCTGATGCCCGCCAAGGGGCTTTCGAAATCTCTTTCCGATCTCGGCATCCGTATGATGCGGTTTAAGACGGGAACGCCTGCGCGCGTGCACCGCCGCTCGATCGATTTCTCTGTTTTGGAGGAGCAGCCGGGCGAGGAGGAGATCACGCCGTTTTCCGTTCTGACCGACTGCGCAGAGCTGAATGCAAGGGAGCAGATCCCCTGCCATATCGTTTACACCAATGAAAACACGCATCGCATCCTGCGCGAAAATATGGAGCGGAGCGCGATGTATTCCGGCAATATCGTCGGCACGGGGCCGCGCTATTGCCCTTCGATCGAAACAAAGATCGTCCGCTTTGCCGATAAGGATCGGCATCAGCTTTTCGTTGAGCCCTGCGGCAAGGATACGGACGAGATGTATATTCAGGGCTTTTCCACCTCGATGCCAACGGATGTGCAAAGGCAGATGCTGAAAACGCTCCCCGGCTTCGAAAATGCAGAGATTATGCGCTATGCCTATGCGATCGAATACGATCTTGCGGATCCGACGCAGATGTACCCCACGCTGGAATTTAAAACGGTTTCGGGGCTTTACGGTGCAGGGCAGTTCAACGGCACCTCGGGATACGAGGAGGCCGCCGTGCAGGGCCTTGTTGCGGGCGTGAATGCGGCGCTTTCCCTGAAGGGAGAGCCCCCGATGGTGCTTCCGCGCGCATCCTCTTATATCGGAACGCTGATCGACGATCTTGTGACGAAGGGAACCGAGGAGCCCTACCGTATTATGACCTCGCGCAGTGAATATCGCTTGCTTTTGCGTCAGGACAATGCCGATCTTCGCTTGTCCGAGATCGGGCACCGCGTTGGCTTGCTTTCCGAGGAGCGCTACGAGGCGTTTGCAAAGAAAAAGGCCGCCATTGAGGCGGAGATCGAGCGCCTTTCGCAAACCGTCGTACCCCCGAGCGAGGCGGTCAACGCCTGTCTTGCGGCGATGGGCTCGTCTCCGATCTCCACGGGGGCGCGGCTTTCGGATCTTTTGCGCCGTCCCGAGGTGACCTACGAGGGGCTTGCTTCCGTGGATCAAAGCCGCCCCGCTCTGCCCGATGCCGTGGTGCTGACGGCGGTGATTTCCGTGAAATACGCAGGCTATATTGCCAGAGAGGAGGCCGAGGCCGGGCGCCAGCGCCGCCTTGAGGATAAGGTGCTCCCGCCCGATCTGGATTATGCGAGCATTCGCGGTCTGCGCCTTGAATCCGCCGAAAAGCTTGCCGCGATCCGCCCTCTGAATATCGGTCAGGCCTCGCGCATCAGCGGCGTGAACCCTGCGGATATCAGCGTTCTTCTGATCTATCTTGCCACGCGCGGCGCGTGAAAACTCCAAAAAACAATCACCGCAAGCCACTTGCTTTTATGGCCTGCGGTGATTTTTATATTTCGTCCGTTCTTCGCGGCAAAAGGCGCGGCAGGAGCCTGCCGCCGAGGATGCGGTCGAGCGGGAAGAGCAAAAGAAAAAGCGCGTTGCCGAGCAGGCAGATCGCCATATCCGAGAGCGTGTCCGCAAGGCCGAGATCGAGATAGCCCGCAATGCGAAGGGCTTGGCCGTCGCCGTAATGGATCACGGTTTCGGTGATGCTCGGAAGGGAAATCGCATAATCGTGCGTTCCGCTGAGGAAAAAGGACTTGATGGAGAAAACGATGGAATCCTCCTGCATATCCACGGGGAGGAGCGCCGTTGCTCCCGCTTCGAAAAGCTCCCAAAGAAGCCCGATGGCAAGACTGAAGATCACGCCGAAGAAGAGATATGGAAAAATCCTTGAATTCCTACTTTTTGGAAACAAAAGTGTGCATATTGCATATCCGACGGCGGCAAAAGCCCAGCCTGCGAGCGCGTGGAGCAAAATGTCCCAAAGAGGAAAGCGGAAATAAAAATTGAAGCAACTGCCAAGAAGCGCACCGAGACATAGGAAGAGGAGCAGAAAAAGGCAGGCGGGCGGAATCGAAAGCTTCAGAAGATGCGCCAGCGGATGAAGGAGAAGCAGGATCAAAAGGAAGAGCAGGGAGATCGCCGCGCGCGAGACCGCGCCGCGCAAAAGAAAATAAAAAAAGGCAAGCACGAAGGCCGCTCCGAAGCCAAGGGAGATGGCGAGGGCACTTCCCGTCTGCATTGTCCATTGAATTTTTTTGTTTCCGATTCTCACCGCTTGTCCCTCCGCGATATCTATTATACATAGGATGTCCGAAGCGTGTGTCCTTATGCAGAGAAAGAGGAAAAAGCGCAAAGAGAAGTCTCGATTGCCATGCAAGCAAAAAAGAGCAAGCGCGCAGGCCTGCTCTTTCGTTTTTGGAAAATTATTCGTCGTCGACTTCCTCGGCCTCGGCCTGAGCGTCCAGCTCGTCGTTGAAGCGAAGGGCCTTGCGGCTATTGATAAAGTCGCGGCTTCCTGCCTCGCTCGTGAAATGAAATTCCGTGTCCTCCGCATCGTAAAGATGGCCGTGCACCTCCAGCGCGCGGGCGGCCTTGCAAAATTCCTCCAAAAATTCCTCGGCTGAGAGCTCATCGATCTCGATGCCGAAATCATCGTTGGTGAAAACCATCTCGCACTCGGCGGTGTCCTCTGCGGTGGCGTATGCATCGTCAAAGCAGATGTAGTCGTTTTGCACCTCGAAGAAGTCCTCCAGGGCGCCGCTTTCCAGGTATCTTGCAAACTTGCGAAGCTCAGCCTTGCTGCCCTTCAGCGTGATTTCAAAATACAGCTCTTCGTATAAAGTCATATGAGCTCCTCCTTTTTTAATGTGAGTATAGCATATGCTTTTTGCTTTGTCAAGATTTTCTATACAAAAGAAAATCGGGTTCGCGCGGTTCGTTTTCCTTTCCTTCATATTATATATAATATACGCGCGCCTTATACGATGTGCAGGACGGTGCGTGATCCGCTGAAAAAACGGCAGAAGATTTTGGCATTTTGAAGCAAAAATGAATTTTGTGAAACTTTCACATAAAAAAACAAAAAAATTTGTGAAAAGGGCTTGACAAACGGGAATGGATTTGATATAATAGTCAAGCCCGCCTAAAGAGGGCAGGCGCTTGCTCTTTGAAAATTGAACAACAAAGGAAATTTTTTAGCACATGTAAGTGCGAAAGAATCTCGTTAATGTTTTCTTGGGAAACCAAGAAAGCACTCTTTGAAAAAACTCAACAAAGTAATAAAAGATAGTCAGAAAAGATTCTAAAAAGGTTATAGCTCGCCGCGAGGCGAGATATGATACAATTTTTTAGAGAGTTTGATCCTGGCTCAGGATTAACGCTGGCGGCGTGCATAACACATTCAAGTCGAACGGAAGTAGCAATACTTTAGTGGCGGACGGG
>JAZTWU010000015.1:0-9728 GCA_045636085.1 Eubacteriales bacterium | reverse complement strand
GTTGAAGATACCCGTTCCCGCAAGGCCGCTCTTTTCCCATTCGATCTCGTAATTATTCACCGTTTGCATCACGCGGTCGCCCTCTCGGAAGAGAACGCCGTGGTGCAGCTTTTCCTTTTTCACGGCCGTTTTCGGGTTCATCGATTCGCGAAGCGTTTTATTCAGGATCTCCACGCCGCCCGCGCCCTTACGCGAGGGGGTGATCACCTGAATGCGATCGCGGATGGAGGCACCGTAGGTCTTCGGGAGGCGGCGGAAGATCAGCTCGCCGATCGTTTGCGCGATGCTCTGCTCATCCTCGCGGCGCACGAAAAAGAAGTCTCCGCTCGTTGCGCTGAGGATCGGCATTTCGCCCTCGTTTATTTTATGCGCGTTGGTGACGATCAGGCTTTTTTCGGACTGGCGGAAGATCTCCGTCAAGCACACCGTCGGAATCTGCTCGCACCGTATCAGATCGGCAAGAATATTGCCTGCGCCCACGGAGGGAAGCTGATTGGAATCGCCGATCAGGATCAGGCGACTGCCACGGCGCATTGCGCGAAGCAGAGCCTCGAAAAGATAAAGATCGATCATCGAGGCCTCGTCCACGATCACGACGCTCTCCTCCAAGGGAGCGCGATCGTTGCGGTTAAATTTCGGCTCTGCGCCCTCCGCGCGCTCCATTTCCAGCATACGGTGCACGGTTTTGGCCTCCGCGCCCGTGGCAAGGCTCATTCGCTTGGCGGGGCGCCCCGTCGGCGCGCAAAGCACGGTTTTCTGCCCCATACTTTCAAAAAGCGAGAGCATCGCCTTGACGACGGTGGTTTTTCCCGTTCCGGGGCCACCCGTCAATATCATCGCACCGCCATCCAAGGCGGTGAAAATCGCTTTTCTTTGCAAAAGCTCGTATTCGATTCCCATCTGCGCCTCCACCTTCTCGATCAAGGCGGTGATATCCGATGTGGAAAAGCTGGGGGCTTCTCTTTGGATACGGCCGATGCGGCGGCAGATATAGGCCTCGGCGGCGGCCACGCGGTTTTGCATAATATAGGTGGCCTTCTCGTCGTGATACGCGTAAAGCTTGCGCGCCGCGACGGCGCGCGAAAGCGCCTGTGCGACGGTCTCGGCATCCACCTCAATTTCAGAGGCCGTTACCTCCACGAGCTTCTGCTCGGGCAGACAGGTATGGCCGTTGACATCGGCATTGTATTTAAGCACATACGAAAGCGCGGCGACCAGCCTTTCCTCTCCGTTTTTGGGATAGCCGAGGGAGGCGGCCATAGCATCCACCTTTGCGAAGGGGATACCGCATTCCTCTGCGCAGAGGATATAAGGGTTTTGCTCTATGATACCGATCGCGCCCGCGCCGAAGGATTTATATACCTTTGCGGACTCACCCGTTCCGAGATAGTCGCGGCAGAACATAATCACGCGCCTCTGCTCGGTTTGCGCACGGAAGGACTCGGAGATCTTGGCGGCCTTCTTCATCGTGATGCCGGGGATATCTGCCAGCCATTCGGGATGATTTTCCATCACCTCAAAGGTATCCGCGCCAAAGCGATTGACGAGCTTCAGCGCCGTGACGGGGCCAACACCCTCCACCGTGCGCGAGGAAAGATATTTCAGGATATCGTCCACCGCCTTGGGCAGACTTTTTTCATATGAGGTGAAGGCAAACTGCCTTCCGTATTCGGGATGGCGCGTGTAGCTTCCCGTAAGCGTCAGCACCTCGCCCTCGCCCGATGGCGGAAGCGAGCCAACGGCCGTGATCAGCTCAAGCTCGCCATCCGCATTCTGAACGGAGAGCTCCAGCACCGTATAATCCGTTGCATCGCTATGGAAAACGATGCTCTCTATCGTTCCCGAGATCTGCTCGTTTATATTCGGCATAACGCTCTCCTTTCGGTTGATTTTTCAAAAACAAAGATCAAAGCTCCTCTTCCGAGTAGCGAGGGAGCGTGACGAAGCGATAGGTATGCTTCGTTTGAGGAAGAATGCGATCCAGAAGATCCGCCGTTTTGATACGGAGACTGGAGGTATTGATGCAGGGGTGCATACCGATATATTCGGAATCCTTCAGCTCATCGTCAATCACCAGATTCACCACGCGATCGAGATCATTATAGAGGCCGAGCGGCGAAAGCGAGCCGGGGGTGATATTCAGAAGCTCCTCCATATAGCGCCCGTCTGCAAAGGAGAGGCGGGAAACGCCGAGGGCGGCGGAAAGATCCTTGGTTTTAAAGCGCTTATCCCCGGGAGTGAGAAGAAGATAAAACATCGTGCATTGCCGATTCGTCAGAAGAAGGTTTTTGCAGATGGCGGCGCCGAGAACCTTATCGATCTTAGCGCAAAGCTCCATCGTTTCGGCGGGCTCGTGATCGATACGATCATAGGAAATACGGAGTGCATCGAGGCGACGGTAGGTTTCAATTTCCTTTTGAAGGCGACCGCTAAGATCGGAGGGTGCGCCCGTTTCAAGCTTTAATTCGGACATTATTTCGTTTCCTTTGCAAAGTTTTGTTTTCTTTTTTTGTTATTTTTGAAAAATCCCTGTTTTTTCACAAAGCTCACGGCGAATGAAAACGCGCGCTTGCCTTGGGCCGATAGTAACGGGAACCGACTGTGCCGAGAGAAATTCCTCTTTTGTGAAATATTCGACCCAATCTCCCTTTTCGGGAAGGATGAGCTCGGAGGATATTCCCTGCTCCTTCAAGGAGAAAACGCCAAAGACAAGACTGTTTCCGTGCACAACGGCAGGCACCTCTATGCACCTTTTTATCTGCGCGGCGCGAAGAATTAAAGAAAGATGCTCGGAAAGCTCATTCGGACGAATGCAAAGCCACAAGCCGCCGTTTTCGCGCAGAGCACCGCCCTTTTGATCCGCGAAGGAAAAGGAATGCGCGCCTGCGGGGCGGTCGGTTTCACAAAAATCCACCGCGATTCCCGTGATCTGCTCGACGCGTGAAAGCGAAAGCCCATCGGCGCATATGCCGGGAAGATCGACGAAAAGGATCTGACAGCAAGGATGCAATCTTGCGCGCAGGGCATCGAGCCATTCCTTCGTGATGCGCTGCGGCGCCGTGAAAATAAGCAAGCGGTATTGCGAAAGCGAAAGCGATGCAAGATCGCTCACGCGGTATTCGTGGAACGGAAGACCGACGGTGAGCATACTTCTGCGCACGCTTGCGATGCCGCCCATCAGATTGGCCGCCGTATCGCCGATAAGGGCGACCTCGACGGTATCCTTCGGCCGCATCTCTTGCATCGCGCGGTGCACACGCAAAATATCGGTGACGGTGCGCATCAGCCCCTCGTCCGCATACCACCGATGCTTTGCATCCCCCTGATCCATCCACCAGAAGGAGGCATCGTCCTGCCAGAGCTTGCAGGCCTCGCGAAAGAGCACGGTTGTGCTTTCGGCAAGATCTGCGGCAGGTGCAACGTTGATATGAGATGCGAATTTTCTCGGATCCCAAGCCGTGTGCGGACGGTTATCCAGCTCCTCGATCCAAAGCTTTTTATGCATAATCGAGGCAACCCTTGCAACACTTCCGCCACGACCGCCGGGGGCAGGATCGTCATAGGGCTTCGGTGCGGAAAGATAATCAATATAGGGCGAGGAAAGGATCTCGTCCAGATGCTCGTGCCCATAGCACTCGTATCCGTAGAAGATGCCGACGGCGTGCGCGGGTGCAACTTCCTTTGCGCGCGCGGCAAGCGCGAGAATCGCTTTGGCAACGGTTTCGCTATGAAAAAGCTCGTAGTCTCTGAAATAGCAGCCGTCTCCGTCCATACGGTAGAGCGAGGCAAGGCTCGTCCCCTTCCTTCTGCGAACGGCGGCAGGCGGAACGCTGAAGCTCTCGCGGCAAAGCGAGGGGCGCTCCCAAGCCGCGGCGATCGCGCCGAGGGAGCCGTATTTCTCCATAGCCCAGCGATAAAAGGCCTCGGTATGCTTTTCGGAAAAATCACCGATGCGCGAGCCGCCGTTTCCCCAATGGAGAAGCTCACAGGTGCCGCCAAAGCAAATATGGAAGCCGACAAAATGCGAGGCGTGCCGCCCCGAAAGGATATGCGAAAGCACCGCCTCCAGCGCCAAAAGCGCATCCTTAAGCCAGCGCTCCGAGGAAAAGCTTTGGAGGCCGATCGGCTCATCCAACCGCAGAGGCTGAACGCCATTCGGTTGTGGCGGCTTCGTCATATCATAAGTATTGTTTACATTTCCGCTTGATACAAGGGCGCGGATATGCGCAGGATCGGTGGATTCATTTTCAAAAACGCAAAGCTCCTCCGGATATTTCTCCATCCACTCAAAGGGCGGATCGAAGCGCAGACGCGGAATATACTTCGCATCAGGGAGCGCCTCGAACATCCGATCCAGCGTTTCGTCAAGCGACGAAAAATCATAAACGCCGTCTCCCACCCAGCCGACGGGGAGATTGGAAAGAAAAACCTTCACACCCGCATCCGAAAAGTCCTTGCAGACCGAAAGAAGCGCATCGTATTCGGGAAAGCCTTGGCGAAAACGGCCGTCCTCACCGTAAACGGGAGGATGGTACGTCCACCCCGCGCGATGCAGAAAGGAGGGCGTTTCGTGAAGAAGCTTCAAAACACTATTTTTCATTTTGTTCTCTTTCATTTAACCAAGCATTGCAAGAAAGGCCGCCTCGTCTATCACCGTGACGCCGAGCTCTCTTGCCTTCGTGAGCTTTGAGCCTGCCTCCTCGCCTGCGAGGACATAGGAGGTTTTCTTCGAAACGGAGGAGGATACCTTGCCGCCGTTTTCCTTGATTTTTTCGGTGGCCTCGTCTCTCGTCATCGTCGGGAGCGTTCCCGTGATCACGAAGGTGAGCCCCTCGAGGCTCTGCGAGCAGACCTGCTTTTTGGCAACCGTTTCAACGCCGAGGGCAGCAAGGCGCTCACAAAGCGCGCGATGCTCTTCATCGGCAAAATATTCTACAAGATAGGTGGCGGTGATCTCTCCGATATCCGACATAGCCGCAAAATCCTCGGCTTTGGCATCAAAAAGCGCCTTGAGGCTTCCGAATTTTTGCGCGATCTGCTCGGCGGCAACCTCACCGACCTGACGGATGCCAAGGGCATAGAGCAGCTTTTCGAGCCCTCTTCCCTTCGAGGCTTCGATCGCAGAAATGAGATTCTGCGCGCTCTTTTCTCCCATACGCTCCAGATCCTTCAGATCCTCGGCCTTCAATTCATAAAGATCCGTGACAGCCTTGATCTTATCGTTTTTAAGCAGAAGCTCCACCATTTGCGGGCCGAGTCCATCGATATTCATTGCGCTCTTGGAGGCAAAATGCGTGATGCTTCGGCTTCTCTGCGCGGGGCAGGCAGGATTATAGCAACGCACAGCGGTTCCGTCTCCCGCATCGTCCTGCCTTACGGGCTGACCGCAGGAGGGGCAAAGCGAGGGCATTTCGTACGGCTTCTCTTCTCCCGTGCGCTCCTTTTCGATGGAACGGACGATCTCGGGAATGATCTCTCCCGCCTTGCGGATAACGACCGTATCCCCGATGCGGATATCCTTTTCCTTAATGAAGCTACCGTTATGCAGGGTTGCACGGCTGACCGTGCTACCCGCGAGACGCACGGGTGCAAGCTCGGCAATCGGCGTGATCACGCCCGTTCTTCCGACCTGCACGGAGATATCGAGAAGACGGGTTTCCTTCTCCTCGGGAGGATATTTAAAGGCAACCGCCCATTTCGGAACTCCCGTTCCCTCTCCGACGCGCACGCGATCCGCAAGATCGTCCAGCTTCACGACGGCGCCGTCCATATCAAAGGCAAGCTCAGGGCGCGCATCGCCAAGAGCGGTGATATGCGACTCGATCGCTTCTTTTCCCGTGAGAATTTTATAATCGGGGAGCACCGAGAAGCCAAGCTCGGAAAGACGAGCGAGGGTTTCACCGTGCGTTTTCGGGGCGTGCCCGTCCATATAGAGCGAGCCCGCTTGCAGATTGAATACGAAAATTTCAAGGCGGCGCTTTGCGCAGATCTTGGGGTCAAGCTGGCGAAGCGAGCCTGCGGCCGCATTGCGGGGATTGGCAAAGAGGGGCTGCCCCTCCGCTTCGCGGGCGAGATTGGTTTCCTCGAAAACGCGGCGCGGCATATAGACCTCTCCGCGCACATTGAGATACGGGATCGGCTCGGAAAGGCGCAGAGGGATGGAGCGCACCGTTTTGAGATTTTCCGTTACCTCCTCGCCGACGAAGCCGTCACCGCGCGTTGCGCCCTTGACGAAAACGCCGTTTTCATAGATGAGCGAAACGGAAAGTCCGTCAATCTTCGGCTCAACGGAATAGGCGGCATCCTCGCCGAGCGCCTCCTGCATTCTTGCAAGAAAGGCCTCCAGCTCCTCAAAGGAGAAAACATCCGTCAGGCTTCCCATACGCACCTCGTGCGTGAACTTTTCAAATTTATCGAGCGCACGGCCGCCGACGCGCTTGGTCGGAGAATCGGGGCTATCCAGCTCGGGATATGCGGCCTCCAGATCCTGCAGGCGGCGGAACATTGCATCGTATTCGTAATCCGAGATCACGGGCGCATCCTGCTCGTAATATAATTTCGCGTTTTTTTCAATCTCCTTGCGGAGGGCGAGAATTTCCTGCTTTACGCTTTCCATATCTTTGTGCCACCTCAATTATTTATATATATATTTTAACACACGGTATACAAAAAGTCAATTAAAAACCGAGAGATCCATAAAAAATCTCTCGGCTTTTTCTTCCGCTTTTCTTTTTTATTTCGGCGGGTGCTTTCGCTCAAAATTTATACGAAATGCATCGTCTTCTATTTTTCATTGAAAGCGCTTTTCGGAAATTTATATCGGGGCTTATTTGCGCCCACCCTTATTCACGCGATATTCGGGATTGAAGGCATAATAGTTTTTCTGATCCAGCTGCTCCTGCGTTCTGCGCAGGGCTTCGCCGAAGCGCTGAAAATGCACGACCTCGCGCTGGCGGAGGAAACGAATGACATCGTTTACATCGGGATCATCCGAAAGGCGAAGAATATTGTCATAGGTTACGCGTGCCTTTTGCTCTGTTACTATCACGCATTCGCAACGTTTTTGGACTTTCAAAAACCGCAAAAAGCCTTATATTTCAAGGTGTTTTCCGATTCATACCGAGAAAAAATTTCGGGTACAAGGCGCACCGCAGAAGGCAAGGCGAAGGCGTAGCAATCTACGTCGAGCCGCTTTCGAGGAGCAACGCCGTAAACGAAAGAATTTTCGACGGTATGTCAGAAATTCCAGTGAATTTCGATGGGAACATTTCGCGTGCCCGAAATGCGCTTTCCAACCATGATTTTCTCGATCAAAATCTCCACCATTTCCCGTGCCAAATGCTCTGCCTTGACATACTTTTCTATCAATTCTCGGCGGTTATCACCAACAGCAATTTTGACGTTGATCTCCGCAATTTGTTTTTGACACTCCAATACCTGCGTTTCAAGGCGTTGCTTTTGCGATGCGAATTCCTTTGAAAGCTCGATAAAGTCCGCTTCGCAAATCAGCCCCTTGACCTTGTCAAGATACAGCTCGCGCATCCCCTTGGCAAATGGATCGATCTTGCCCTGATAGGTGGCGATCTCGGTTTCAAGCTCTTCCTTGCGCTCCAAAAGATCCGTGCAGAATTGCACCTTGCGCTCTAACTCGTCCATATCAAGATATTTTGCATTGAGCCGTTTTAATTCTGCAACAACCAATCGTTCCAATTTATCCACCGAGATAAACGCGCCCTCGCAAGCCCCTTTGGCGTAATGTCGGACGGGACATTGCAAAAAGTGCCTGCCGCCCGATTTTGACGATCGCATCACGTATCCGCAGGATGCGCACCGCACCTTCTTGGCAAAAAGACCGATCGTTCCGACCTTGAACGGCTTGGCGCGCTCGGCGATCATCTTCTGCACTCTCTCCCACAGGGCGCGGTCAATGATTGGCTCGTGCGTTCCTTCCACCCGAAACCATTTCTCCTTGGGGCGCGGGCGGTTGATGCTCGTTTTATACGAAATGCTCTCGTATTTCCCTTGCACGAGATTGCCGATATAGGTCTCGTTGGTCAGCATATCCGAAATCGCAAAATATTTCCACAATGTACCGTTCTTGCTCGGAGGCAAACCAAAGCGCAGTCCCTGCCTCCGCTTGTACTCGGTAGGATTGGGAATTCCTCGGTCGTTGAGCATCCGCGCGATGGCCGTTTTACCGTAGCCCCGAGAAAAGAGGGCGAACACCTCTCGCACCACGGCGGCGGCTTCCTCGTCGATGATGAGATGTCCTTTGAGGTCGGGATCTTTCTTGTAGCCGTAGAGCGCAAACGAGCCGATGTGAAAGCCGTTTTTGCGGCGGCTGTCAAGTGCCGATTTGATGCTCTCCGACATATCCTCCAAATACCACTCGTTGACAAGTCCGTTGATCTGACGGCTTTTTTTGTTGCCCTTGTTGGCGGTATCGGCATTGTCTACAATGCTGACAAAACGGATACCCCAAATGGGAAACAGACCGTGTATGTACCTCTCAACCAATTCAAGCTCACGGGTAAATCTCGATTGCGTTTTGCAAAGAATAATATCAAACTTTTTTTCTTGTGCGTCGGCAAGAAGCCGCTGAAACTCGGGTCGCTTTCTATCCGAGCCTGCATAATCGTCGTCGCTGTAAATGCCGTAAAGCTCCCAGCCCATGCGGTCGGCGTAGTCGCGGAGCATCGCCTTTTGGTTCTGAATGCTGCCCGAATCATCGGTGGCGTTCTGCTTGTTTTTGTCCTCCTCGGACAGTCTGCAATAGATTGCTGCTTTTTCTCTCATGCTCTTATCTCCTCTCGGATAAGAGCATGCTGTTTTCCTCCGCCTCTTTTATAATATAAAGCGAGGCGTTTTGTCATTGGCTCGGAGAAAAATTTACACTTTTTTTGCGTTCTAACGCTGTGATCAGCTCTATCCATTTCTTCGTGTAATCCTCCTTCGTCAAAATCTCGTTTTTAAAAACACTTGTGCATATTTCGTTTTTCATATCATTTCTTTCGGCTTTTTCTTTTGCCATAGCATTCCTCCCTTCGTTTTTGAAATCAATATATGAAAAACAGCAAGTCCGCTATTCCGTTTTCTTTTTTACATCTTCTTATCATCGGTGGCAGGGTTATCGATCAAATTGCCGTGTTCCGTGAAGCGCGAGCCGTGGCAGGGGCAATCCCATGTATGCTCGGCACGGTTGTATTTGAGGGCGCAGCCAAGGTGAGGGCATCGGGGTGCGGTGGGCGTGAGAATACCTACCGTCGTTTCAAAGGCGTTGACGGCAAGCTGTGGGCGCAGGACGGTGCGCGAGGGATCAAAAGCGACGGCACAGGCGTTGGGCCTTCCTTGAACAAGATCGCAAAGAATATCGGCGGCGACCATGGCGTTTGTCATACCCCATTTGTTAAATCCCGTCGCCACGAACACATCGGGCGTGGATTTCGAATATTGACCGATATAGGGAACGTCGTCCAGCGTCATGCAATCCTGCGTTGCCCACTTGCCAACGATCTCGGCGTTTTTGTAATGTTTATGGGCAAAATCTTCAAGCTCCTGAAAGCAGCCGCCCTTCTTGCCCGTACGGTGTCCGCCGCCGCCGAGGAGCAAAAGATCACCGTAGCTGCGGAAGGACAGCCCCGTGTCCGACTCGTCCACGTACATTCCGTTCATATTCTGCGCGCCCTTGAGAGCTATGACGTAGGAACGGTGCTGATAGAGCTTCAAGG
>JAZTWU010000014.1:0-20690 GCA_045636085.1 Eubacteriales bacterium | reverse complement strand
CGTTTGCTTGATCTCGGAGATCTGCTTATCTGCGATCACGGCCATAAAGCCCGTGACATCATCATTGCCATCCTTATACTTACCCGATCCGGGGGTAGTTTCCGTATAGCCCATAGCATCCGCTACGGTTACCTTCTGGATGGCCGCGGAAAGAGCCTCGGAATCCGACATTTCACCGACCGTCAGATCTGCAAGAGCCGCGTTGATGCCGCCCGCAAGAGTATTGGAGGATCCACCCTTTACGTAGCCCTCCTCATACCAGGTGACGGTTCCCGCATAGCTTACAAGATCCTCAATCACATTGCCGCTTTCATCCACGGGAACGAGACCGGAAACCGTGCCGAAGCGCATATTCTGAATATCGGCGTTCAGATTGCCGACGGCGGAATCTGCGATCACCTTCACAAGGCCGGTGAGCTGATTCTTCGAAGGATCGTTTTCGTCGTACTCGGTATACCAGATGCCGTTTACCTTCTCATAGCCCATTGCATCGCCCGTGGCAATATCCGAAACGGCATTCTTGATATCCGCCGCATTCTGCATATTCTGCATCGTCAGATGCGCAAGACCTGCCATGAGACCCGTGGTGGGCTTATTTCTCGAATCGTTCTTTCCGTAATATTCCTCATACCAGATGCCGTCATAGGTCTCGGCATCCACGGTTTCGAGAATATTTCCGTCCTCGTCCACAGCGATCAGCTCGGCAACCTCCGCAAGCGTTACCTGCTTCACTCTCGTATCCATATCGCCGACTCTATCGTCTGCGATCGCCTTGACAATACCCGTGAGCTTATTCTGCTCGGGATGTGCGGAATCATACTTGGTATACCAGGTGCTTCCAACCTTCTCATATCCCATCGCATCACCGACGGTGAGATCCTTCACGGCTTTCGAAACAGCCTCCTCGTCACCGAAGTCTTTAACGGTCAGATGCGCAAGGCCTGCCATAAGACCGGTTGCATCACTTCCGTCTGCATTCTTCCAGACGAAGTAAATCTCGTCCTCATCGTAATTTTCAAGATCAGCCTCGGGGATCACGGAGTCATCCGCCTTGAGGTAATATACCTTTTCCATATTGGCAATATCGGCGAAGGTGATCTTCTCCACCTCGGTGCTCATTTCGCCAACCTTGAAGGAGGCAACGTGCGCCATAATACCGCTTGCCTTTACATTGCGGGAATCCTCCGCGCCGTAATACTTTTCAAACCAAACCTGCTTGCCGTTTTCATCCTCTGCAAGAACGTAGCCAAGCGCATCACCCACGGTGACCTTCTTGATCTCCTTGGAAAGCTCAGCCTCATTGGACATATTGGCAACAGAAAGTCCTGCAAGAGCACCCGTAAGTCCCGTTGCGGGCTTACCCGTCTCCTCGTCGTACCAGACGATGACCGTCTTCGAGGGATCCGTGGGATCGGGCTCTTCCACCTTCGTATAGCCCGAAACCTCACCGAGCGTGATATCGTCCACCTTCTCGCTCAGCTCGGAAACCTGATAATCGGCAATGATTGCCATAATGCCCGTGGCCGCCTTGCGGTTGCCTGCGCCGTCCGTTTCCTTGGTGAGCCAGATATCCTTACCGTTTGCATCCTTGGAGCGCTCATAGCCAAGCGCCTCACCGACGATTACATCGCCGACAGCATCCGTCAGCGCCGCATCGTCGCTCATATCGCCGATGGCAAGATCTGCCAGAGCCACCATAATGCTGGAGGCCTCCACATTTTCATCGGAGCCCTTTACATAGCCCTTTTCATACCAGGTGTATTCACCCTCGTAATCCTCGAGATCCTCTTCTGCGATCACATCGCCGTTTTCATCCACGGCAACGAGCTCTGCAACCTCGTGGAAGGTGATGGTATCCACCTTATCGTTCATTTCACCGACGGTGGAATCCGCCAAAACGGCCATAACGCCGTCAAGCTCAGTATCCTTATCCTCGTCGGTATACCAGGTGTCGCCATCCTTGACATAGCCGAGAACATCTCCGACGAGAATATCCTGCACGGCATCCGTCAGCGTGTCTTCACTGCTCATATCCTTCACGGAAAGAGAAGCAAGGCTTGCGATCACGCCCGTGGCCTTCTTATTGGATGCGCTACCCTTCTCGTAGCCCTTCTCATACCAGAAGATATCGCCCTCGTAATCCACAACGTTTTCAATCACGTCGCCGTTTCCATCCACGGCAACGAGCTCTGCGATCTCGCCATAGGTGATACCGTCAATTTTGTCGTTGATTCCGCCGACGGTGGAATCTGCGATCAGGGCCATAATGGAATTGAGCTCGTTTCCATCCTTATCCTCCCACTTTCCGCTCTCGGCATTCTTCTTGTATCCGAGAAGAGAGGAAATTTCAACATTGTTGACCTTATCCGTCACCTCATCACCCGTCAATCCGTCGATCGAGAGATCCGCGAACTCGGCAATGATGCTTTCCGCCTCGTTGAGAAGGATATATTCCGTCGGAGCGGTTTTCAGCTCGTAGGTATAAACACCGTCGTTATATTCCACCGTTCCGAGAACGGAGGAAAGAGATATATCGTCAAAGCCGGTAATCAAATCGTTGATTCCCTTTTCCGCCAGAGCGCCAACGATGGAGGCAACCTCCGTGCCGTCGCTATCAAACCAGATCACGATGGGATCGATATCCTCCACGGCAACGAGCTCGCCGTTTTCGTCCTTCATAAAGATGGGCAGATCGCGCTTCGCCTCCAGCTCCATCAGATCACCAACGCTGAGCTCATCCATAATCTTATCCGTGGGAAGACCGCCGTCAAGGAACTCGCCGAGCGTGATATCCGCAAGAACCGCGTTGATACCAACAACCTCCTCGTTCTTATCGGGATCAAACCAGAGCATTTCCTTTGCATCGGGATCCGCGGGATCGTATGCCGCATTTGCCCTCTGCTCAAAGCCGAAAATCTTTCCGAAATAGAGATCATTCAGAAAATCCTTGATTCCGTCCGCCGAGAAGAGCGAAAAAAGATCCTTATCCCGCATTTCATCGGTCAGAAAATCATCCAGCCCCTCGGGCAGAATCAGACCGTAATGATCCACGAGAAAATTGACCGTCCACGCCTCGCCCTTGACCGCCACGAGATCCGCAACGATCTGCTGGAGCGCCATCGAGGAAAGATCCACCTCTCCGTCCTCGGAGAAGATCCCGCTCGTATCCACGCCGAATTTATCCAACGTCAGCTTCGAATACGCATAGTATCCGCCGCCAACGATCACTCCGACGCAGGACAAAAATCCAAGAATAAACACCAAAAGCACCGTGAGTATTCTTCCAAAAACAGAAACCACTCTCATTAAAAATATTCCTCCCATTTCTCGGAATCGGCCGCCTTACAAGCACGGCGCGCCGCCCGACAAAAATAATTTACAAGCCATTCTCCAACGGTCTCAATCCACCAGAACGCGGCAAATTCCGAGATCGCTGTTTCCGAGCACCTGAATCATATCCACAAGAAGCTGATGCTCCTCCTCAGGGAAGCGCGTGAAATGCAGATCCACCGTATCCTCCAAGGGAACGGAGGCGCGAACCTTAATAAACACGTTTTCCTTCTTAAAGTAGCGTATCGTATCCGCCATCAGCTCGTGGATACGCGGCAGAACATTATGATCCACGGGGTGACGGAAAATCAGATGCACAAGCTTTTCCGTATAATTGTATGTAGGATCGGTCACGGCAAGAGAGCTTGCGGCGGCCGCGATGCGCTCTTCCTCCGCCTTGCGAGCCTCTTCGGCAATGCGCTCTTCCTCCGCCCTGCGGGCCTCTTCGGCGATGCGCTCTTCCTCCGCCCTACGGGCCTCTTCGGCGATGCGCTCTTCCTCCGCCCTACGGGCTTCTTCGGCAAGACGCATCTCCTCAGCTCTGCGAAGCTCCACAGCCTCTCTGGCCTGCGCGGCCATACGGTCACGCTCCTTCGCCTCCCATTCCAAGCGCGCTTGATTCTGTGCTTGGCGGCGAAGCTCGATCTCGCGCTCTGCGCGACTCAGCTCGTGCGCCTTAATCTCGGCGGCAAGCTCCTGCCGCTTGCGCTCCAGCTCGTATTCTCTGCGCAGAAGCTCCTGCTCCTTTTCCAGCATTTCGGCACGAAGCTTTCTTTCCATCTCGGCGCGCAATGCTTCTATATCGAAGGCGGGCGCGACGGGCGGAATTTCCGCTTCAACCTTCTCTTCGGTCTCCTCTTCGATCCTTGCCTCAGGCTCCGTTTCAGCCTCGGATTCCGTTTCTTCCTCCTCAGCGGTCGGATCGATCGATTCCTCCGCTTCCTCATCTTCGACTTCGGCCTCTTCGGTATGCTCTTCCTCGGCCACAAGCTCTACGGCCGCCTCGGATTCGGGCGCTTTCTCTTCGGCCTCTGCGGCCTCGGCAACCTCTTTTGCAAGCTCGACTTCGGCCTCAAGCTCGACCTCCGCCTCGGTTTCGACCTCGTTTTCAACTTCGCTCTCTGCATTCTCCGATGGGGCATTGCTACCAACGAGATCGCGCATAAAGGCCATTGCCTTTTCATACGCTTCGTTTTGCTCGGGCTCCCGCACGGGCTCGTCCACCACTGGGGCGGACTGAATTTTTCCGAGAATCTGCTCAAGCTTATCCTTGATCTGGTCTGCGTGTGCGGCGACCTTTTCATCAATCGTTATCTTTTTGAGCGCACCGCGCTTCAGGGCGCGCTTGATGATTTCGCGCCATTCGGTGACATTCTTGCGTCCCATTGCGGCACGGTATTTTTCCGCATCGGCCTGCACGAGGAACCGATACTCCTTTTCCCGCACCTTCTGCGGAACATCCTCGCCGAGCGAAAAACGGATTTCATCTGCTGTGACCTCGTCACACACCGTGAAATTGCTTCCCTCTCCCACGCGATTCCAGCGAATCCAAAAATCCTTGATCGCGCGGCCACCCTCGGAAATCAGAAGACGACGGTAGGTGTCATCCCCCTGCGGATGCTCCATATAGGTTCCCGGAGCAAAAACCAGCTCAAGCGCAATATCGCTCTCGGCAAGACCGCTGACGAGAAGGCTCGTCTCGATCTGCGCCGTCAGCTGTGCGGCCATTTCCTCCACAAAGGACTGCGAATAGGTTCCCTTCAAATAATCAGGATCGGTGGCCGAGACCTTAAGGGTCAGGGCGCCTGCATTCTTATACACCTTTTCGGCCAAAGGCCCGTCTTCTGCGGATCTATGTAAAAAATCGGTGCGCATAGAACGCCTCCTTTTCCAAAATATATCTTTTCATTTTATTTTACCATATAAAAAATAAAAAAGCAACAGTTTTTCGTCGTTTTTTAAATATTTGAAAGATTTTTTCCTTCGCGCCCGCAAAATAAATGAGCGCGCCCGTAAGGGATACGCTTCACCACATAAAATGATCTTCATTTTAACCAACGGACAGCGGTAATTCAAAGTTTGACTTCAAAGAAAAACCAAAGAAAAACCAAAGTGCGCTTGTTGCTCTTCGAATTTTGAGATAAAAATAAAGACCGCACCCCGACGGCGTATTTTCATACGCCGAGCGGACGCGGTCTCTGTTTTTAGCCAAAAGGCGATAGCAACAAATTTTACTTCTGGAGAAGGTGGATAGCAAATCCCGCAATCTCTTCCTTGAAATAAACGAACTTGGGCTTGCCGGTCTTCTCATCGTAGGTGATGGTGCTCTCGTCAAACTCAATGCCCATTCTCTTGAAGTATGCCATTGCGCGGTCAACAAAGTTGGTGCGGATCGCAATATGGCCGCACTTGCCGGGGCCCTTCATCTTCATAAACTCGAAGGCATCGCCTGCGAAGATGGACTTGCTTCCGTCCTTCAAGGTGAGGCCGAACATCATCTCGAAGAGCTTTGCGGCCTTTGCAGCCTCGTCTGCATTCTCGCTATTGATACCCATATGAAGGAATTCAAGGCCAAGCATCGTCTTCACGGCATTCTTCGTCAGCGCAGTGATCTCATCCCACTTCTTTTCCTTGATGAGCTCGTCCTTTACCATAAAGGAGCCGCCGCAAGCAACGATCTTGTTGAACTTGAGGTACTCAAGAAGGTTATCGGCGCTGATACCGCCGGTGGGCATAAATTTCAGCTGACCGTAGGGAGCGGCCATAGCCTTCAGCATCTTCAGGCCACCTGCTGCCTCTGCGGGGAAAAACTTAACCGTGGAAAGGCCAAGCTCCAGAGCGGCCTCAACATCCGAAGGATTGGAGCAACCGGGGAGCATCGGAACGCCCTTGGAAAGGCAGTATGCCGTTACCTTAGGATTCAGGCCGGGAGAAACGAGGAATTTGGATCCTGCGGCGATAGCGGCATCCACCTGCTCGGTCGTCAGAACCGTGCCGGCACCAACCAGCATTTCGGGATATGCCTCGGTGATCTTCTTGATCGCCTCAGCGGCGCAGGAGGTACGGAAGGTGATCTCTGCGGCGGGAAGGCCACCGTCGATCAATGCCTTTGCAAGGGGAAGCGCATCCTCTGCATTGTCGATCTTAATTACGGGAATCAGACCGATGGAATAAAGTTCTTCAATCATCTTGTTCATAACAAGTCTCCTTTGATTTATTTACATCTAACATTATACTATAACCGCACTTTCCTAACAATTGCAAAAATTGACCGCAAGTTTGCAAATATTGCTCTTTTCCGTAAAAGAAAAAGCGCGCGCACGAAAAGTATTGACAAAGCGCAGACTTTGCGATATAATCAAAGCAAAGTTTCTAATAAATTAGTTTTTTGGGAGGTGAGGATATGCGCGGACTGCTGAAAATCATAACGAGGGATCCCTATCTCGGACAAAAGCTGCGAAGAGAGCTTGGCGAGGAATTTGACCGCATTGAAATCGCAGAGGGCCCGGACTCGGGGGCAGATCTTGTGCTCTTTGATTGCCGCACGGGCACGCCGATTCCCAAGGGAGACGACGTTTTTTATCTGACGGATTCCGAGAATTCCGACCTTCCCGCCGAGCGATGTCTCCCCCTTCCCCTGCCCCTTGGACTTGCGGGCGAAAGGCTCCGCAAGCACGGCACACCGCCGCCGCTTGCTCTGATAGAAGACGAGCACTCGATCCGCTTTTTCGGCGAATATATCCGCCTGACCGAGGTGGAATTTTCACTTCTGCACGCGCTTTATGCGGTGCAGGGCGAATTCATCTCACGCGATGCCCTGCTCCTTGCCGTTTGGGGCGAGGAGGGAACGAACAGCCTTTTGAATGTTTATATTCATTACCTGCGTGAAAAGCTGGAGCGCGGCGGCGAAAGAGTGATTCTTTCCTCGCGCGGCGCGGGCTACGCGATTGCGAAAAAATTTCTGAAGGGAGGCGACGGCGAATGCTGACGATCGTTCAGGGGGGCTTTTATGCTGATACGGGCCGCGAGCTCTGCACGCGCATTGCGGCGCGCATCGGAGAAGAGCGGCACTCGATCCTGCTCGTTCCCGAGCAGCAGACCGTTACGGCTGAGAGCGAATACGCAGAGCTTCTCCCCGCCTCGGCACCGCGTTTTTTTGAGGTCAGCAACTTCACGCGGCTTGCCAACCTCGTTTTCCGCGAGATCGGCGGACTTTCGGACAAGTATTCCGATGCCTCCGCGAAGGCGCTTTATATGTGGCGTGCGCTGACCGAGCTTTCTCCCGTTCTCGGCGCACAATTTTCCAAGGTAAACGAGGGCACCGTGGAGCGGGCGCTGAGCGCCTATCGCGAGCTCCGCTCTCTTTGCCTCGACCCCGAAACGCTGACCGAAGCCGCCGAGGCGGCAAAGGAGGCGCATCCCCGCCTTTGCGAAAAGCTCTCCGATTTTTCCAAGATCATTTCACTTTACCGAACGCTACACGCAGAGAAATTCCGCGACAGCGGCGACGATATGCTTGCCGTGGCAAGGCTGATCACGGAAAATCCCGAAATTTTTGAAAAAACGGAATTTTTCATTGACGGCTTCACCTCCTTCACAGAGGAGCAATTCCGCGTTCTGGAGGCGCTGATGCGCGTGACGAGCGTAACTCTCACGCTGAAAATCCCCAAAACCGCCGAAGAGGGCTATGAATACACGGAGCCACGCGCCGTGCGCGATCGGATCACAAAAAGTGCGGCAAGAATCGGTTGCAGGGTGATTCTAAAAAAGGTGGACGGCGGCGATTCGCAAAATCCGCTTCTTTCGGCCGTTCTCCCTCTCCTTTGGAAATCAAATGCAAAAATTGACAATGATTGTTTGCAAAGCAATCAAAATTCCTTAAAGATATACCGATGCCCAACGCCATACGATATGGCAAACTTCGTTGCGCAGGATATTCTGCGCCGCGTGCAGGAGGAGGACTGCCGATACCGCGATTTCGCCATCGTTTATTCCAAGGCCTCCGCCGCAGAGGGGCTTTTGGAGGTTGCGCTCCGCAAGGCAGGCGTTCCCTCCACGCTTCATACCCACCGCAGTGCCGCCACCTTTGAGGCCATCAAGCTGATCGACTGCGCATACAGCGCAATTTCCTCGGGATTTCGCCGCAGTGATATTCTCGCCTATGCAAAATGCGGGCTTTCGGGGCTTAGCCGCGATGCCGTTTGCGAATTGGAACTTTACTGCGAAAAATGGCAGATCGAGGGGCGGAGCTTTTCCTCCGATCTTTTATGGAATATGAACCCCGCAGGCTACGGCGCAGAGGAGACCGAGGCCACAAAAGAGACTCTGCGGGCACTGAACGCCGCAAAGGAAACGCTGATGGCTCCGCTTCTCGTTTTCCGAGAGGATACGCGCGCGGCGAAAAAGGTTTCGGAGCACGCAGAGGCGCTGATCCGCCTTCTCACGACGCTTTCTCTTGAAGAGGCTCTGCAAAAGCGCGCCGAGGTGCTTCGGGACTTCGGCGAAGCGGAGGATGCAGAGGAAAACGAAAGGCTCTGGAAGATCATATGCGGCGCACTCGACCGTCTCGTGGAGGTGATGGGTGATTTTGAGGCCGACGAGAAGGTTTTTCGCTCCCTGCTCGGCATTCTTTTCCATTCCGTGGAAATGGGGCATATTCCCCGGCTTTACGATTGCGTTTGCGCAGGAACGGCAGACCTGCTCCGCCCCTCGGGGATCAAGCACGTTTATCTTCTCGGCGTGAACGCGGGCGAATTCCCGATGAACCCCTCGGACAGCGGTGCACTCACGGTTTCCGACCGCGAATGCATCCGCGCGCTCGGCTTCCCTGCCGAGGGCTCGCGAGACATTCAGAACGCGCGAGAGCTTTTTAGCTTTTCCCGCGCCTTCGCGATGGGAAAGGAAAGCGTTTCACTTCTTTTCACCGAAAAGAACGGCGCTTTTGCCAAAACGCCCCCTGCCGATCTGATCCAGCGACTTTTCAAAATGAGCAACGGGCGCCTCGCCTTCGAGGATACGGATGCTATGAGCGCCGAGCGCCGCATTTATGCACCAACGGCGGCGCTGGAGGGCTTTGACCGGCTGAGCGAGCGCGAGCGCCCCGCGCTTTACGAGGCGCTTGAAAAAACGGGGCACGGCGATGCACTCCGCGTGATGGAGCGCCGCCTTGCAAACGACACCCTGCATCTCTCCAAAAAAACCACAGCCGCGCTTTACGAGGGCGCAATGGCGCTGACCCAAAGCCGACTTGACAGCTATCTGCAATGCCCCTTCAAGCATTTTTGCACTTATACACTCGGACTCTCGGAGGATCGGCGCGCACAGCTCGATCATCTGAATATCGGAACCTTTCTGCACGCGATCTTAGAGCGTTTTCTCTCGGAGATCAGGGCAGAGGGAATTTCTCACGCCGCCATTACCGACGAGGAGCGCAAGGCGCGCGTGCAAAGGATCGCCACGGAGGAAAGCGAGCGGCTTCTCCGTTGCGGAGGCACGAGAGCCACGCGCGAATCGCTTCAGATCCGCAGGCTGACGCGCGCGGCTGAGGTGATGGCCGAAAGCCTTTGCCGCGAATTTTCACACGAGGGCGGCTATGCGCCCGCCTTCTTCGAGCTTCGCATTGGAGGAAAGGATGGCCCGAGAGCCCCCTCAATCCAAACGGAGGACGGCATAGAGGCTTATATTTACGGCACGATCGACCGCGTGGACACCCTGCGCGCGGGAGACGATCTTTATCTGCGCGTTGTGGACTACAAAACGGGCAAGAAAGCCTTTTCGCCAAGCGACCTCGCGGAGGGAGAAAATATGCAGATGTTTCTCTACCTTCGCTCGCTGACCGAAAATCCCTCTCCCGAATTCAAAAAAGCGCTCGGCATTCCCGAGAGCGGCCGCGTGATCCCCGGCGGTGCGATCTATATGAACGCGCTCACGGAGGATGAAAACCAGCCGTCTCCGCCCGCAGAGGATCGCAGGGTTGCTATGGCAGACACCCGAAGCGGAATGATTCTGGACGATCCCGTTTCCATCGGCGGAATGCATCCCGACTTTCTCCCCGTTAAATTCAATCAAAACGGAAGTGTTTCTGCCTCGTCAAAGAAAAATCTCTATACCGAGGAGGGCTGGCAGGCACTGATGCAGAGCCTTACCGAGGTTGCCGAGGGAATCGCAAGCCGAATGAAGGCGGGCGTGATCCCCGCCACCCCAAAGAAAAAAGGGGAAAACTCCCCCTGCAAGCATTGCGCGTATAAGGCCGTTTGCCGCAACCAATGCTAAAACATATCCGCCGACGAAGCGCAAATGCCTGAGATGCATTCTGCTATGTCGGCGGACTTTTTTATTCTGACGGTGAAGAATCGTTTTTCGGCTCGGAATCATCACTCGTCTGTAAATAATTCTTTCCTTTTTCTTTGGTTTTGGATGAGCAAGCACAAAGGCTATGCTTTGATGTGCAGGAGGATCCGTAAGGGCATCCAATGCATTTGCTCCCTTTCCTTTTTTGGATGAGAAGATAAAAGATCACCAAAAAGAGGATCAAAGCAATAATCAGAATGGGCAAGATATCATTTGGGATCATACGCACGCCCTCCTTTTTTCAAGCATTTTTTTATCCTCCTTTTTCCTTTCGAGGATCAGAAGGGAGACCAAAAGCACAAGCAGGGCGACGATCCCCCAGCCGAGAAGCGGCATCCAGAGGCTTGCAAAGCCCGCACCGCTGAAAAGCGTTCCGAAAAAGTAGACGAGGAAGGCCAGCGTGAAGCCAACGCCAAGCTGCATTCCAACGCCCGCAAAGAGCCACTTCTTGCTTTTCAGCTCCGCATTCATTGCACCGATAGCGGCAAAGCAGGGCGGAGAGAAAAGATTGAAGAGCAAAAACGCCAGCGCCGCAACGCCCGAAATACCGAAGGCCTGCGCAACGGCACCCGCACTTCCCTCCACCACGGCCATCTCATCCAGATTGAAAAGATTGGAGATGCCGAAGCAGACGGCCAGCGTGGCAACCACGTTTTCCTTCGCGATAAAGCCCGTGACGGTGGCGGCGGCAAGCTGCCAGGCAACCACGCCGACGAAGGGCGCGATCAGGTAAGCAAAGGGGACGGCCACCGTTGCGAGGATCGAGGTATTCGCCGTTTCCTCCGTGACGATCTGAAAACGCCAATCGAAGGTTTGCATCATATGTACGACAAAGTTGCAAAGAAGAATGATCGTTCCCGCCTTGACGATATAAGCCCAGCCTCTTCCGAGCATTGAGAGCGCCGCCTTGGGAATGCTCGGCGCCTTATATTCGGGAAGCTCCATAATGAAATAGGATTTTTTCTTATATCCCGTCACGGCTCGGATCAGAAGCGCGCAGAGGAAGATGATCAGAATTCCAACAAAATACATCAGCGCGCCAAGCCAAGGTGAGCCCGTGAAGAAGGCGCCCGCAAAAAGCGAGATCACGGGAAGCTTTGCGCCGCAGGGCATAAAGGGCGCCAAAAGCACCGTGGCACGGCGCTCACGCTCGTCACGAATGGTGCGCCCTGCCATCACGCCGGGAACGGCACATCCCGTTCCGAGAACGAAGGGGATCACGGATTTGCCCGAAAGACCAACCTTCTTGAAGATGGGGTCGAGCACCACGGTGGCTCTTGCCATATAGCCGCAGTCCTCTAAAAGCGCGATCAGAAAATACATCACCATCACCAAAGGCAAAAAGCCCACGATGGCAATAAAGCCGCCGATAATTCCCTCCACGAGGATGGAGGCGAAGATTCCCTCACCAAGCGCGGCGGCAACAAGATCCTTGAAGCCCTCCAAGGCCGAGGTCATCTGCTCCGCCACAAAAACAGTCGGCCCCGATTGCGAAAGCCAGAACACCGCGTACATCACGAGAGCGAAGATCGGAAGGCCAAACCATTTATTCGTCAGAACCGCATCGATCTTATCCGTGAGATTTCTTTCACTTGAACGCACCTTACGCCTTTCGACGGCAGAAACGATCTCCTTCACGAAGGCAAAGCGCGCCTTATCCGCTTCAATCACAGCGGCGCGATCCGCACCCTCCCGAAGCCCCGATGCATAGGGTGCACTCTGCGTGCGCCCTGCCGCGCCACGCACGGCCTCGATCAGCTCCTTCATTCCGCCGCGCACGGTGGAAACGGTCTGCACAACGGGACAGCCGAGGCGCAAGGAAAGCTGTGCACGGTCAATCTGCGTTTCGCGCTTCGCGTTCAGATCACTTTTATTCAATGCCACGACAACGGGAATGCCAAGCTCCAAAAGCTGTGTCGTGAAAAAAAGACTGCGTGAAAGATTCGTTGCATCCACGATATTGATGATCACGTCGGGCTGCTCGTTTTTCACATAAGCGCTCGTGATGCTCTCCTCGGAGGTATAGGGAGACATCGAATACGCCCCGGGAAGATCCACGGCGATCAGCACCTCTCCCTCTCCCGCAAGAGCCTTTTTGATCGGATGCTCTTTTTTATCCACGGTGACACCCGCCCAGTTTCCGACCGTCTCGTTTCTGCCCGTCAGGGCGTTGAACATCGAGGTCTTTCCGCTATTCGGGTTTCCCGCCAAAGCAATTCTCATAAAAATTCTCCTCTGTTCGGAAAAATACGGCTTTTGTTCGAGTTAGCATATGCTAACTTCGAGGCGAAAGAAATTCGGGGAGCAGATTCCCCGTTTTTTTCAATCTCTCAGCAGAATGCTCTCCGCGAGACGGCGATCCACGCTGTATCGCCCATCCTTAATGGAAACAATAAGCAGCTTTCCTCGCCGCATCACCACCGTGATCGGCTCTCCGCCATAGCATCCGAGCGAAAAAAGAAAGCTCTCCAGCTCTCCATCCTCGTTTTCGATGCGATCCACGAGATATTCCACGCCCTCTTCGGCTTGCCAAAGATTCATAAGCAATCTCCATTTCTATCAGAGTTAGCATATGCTAACCATAAGCATTTTACACTTTTTTTAGGGTTTTGTCAAGTCGTTTTTCCGAAAAAACGGTGGATTTTATAATTTTTGGCATTTTTGCGGATTCGTGCAAAAAAAGAAAAAATCCTTTTGTGCAATTTTTCCACCGTTTTTCCCGTCATTTGCGGGGGCGGAGCATCTTTTTTGGATTTTTACTTGAAAAACGGCAAAATCTGTGCTAAACTATCCTTAATATATAATGTTCGCTTGCCACGAAGGCGGCAAACAGGGAGAAAATATATGAAAATTATCGATATTATCACGGGCAAGCGCCCCAGCCTTTCCTTCGAGGTTTTTCCGCCGAAGACGAACGATAAATTTGACGGCGTTTTGCAGGCGGCCACGGAGATCGCCAAGCTTTCCCCCTCCTATATGAGCGTGACCTACGGTGCAGGAGGCGGCACCTCGCAATATACGGCGGCAATCTGTGAGGCGCTCGGCGCACAGGGCGTTACGCCGCTTTCCCACCTGACCTGCCTTTCCTCCACGAAGGAAAAGATCGGCGAGGAGCTTCTTGCGCTGAAGGCGCGCGGCGTTGAAAACATTCTTGCACTGCGCGGCGATGCGCCCGATGGCTTTGACCGGGAGACGGCGCACTACCGCCACGCAAGCGAGCTCGTGGAGGAGATCCGCCGCTTCGGCGGCTTCTGCATCGGCGGCGCCTGCTACCCTGAGGGACATCCCGAAAGCAAGAACCTCGCCGAGGATATCGAGGGACTTCGCCGCAAGGTGGAGGCGGGATGCGAATTTCTGACGACGCAGATGTTTTTTGATAACAACATCCTTTATAATTTCCTTTACAGGCTCTACCGCGCGGGCGTTCAGGTTCCCGTGGTGGCAGGTATTATGCCCGTGACGAACGCGGCACAGATCAAGCGCATCATTTCAATCTCGGGAAATGCACTTCCCCAGAGATTTCTTCGCATCGTTGACCGCTACGGCGAAAGCCCCGAGGCAATGAAACAGGCAGGCATTGCCTTTGCCACGGAGCAGATCGTTGACCTCTTCGCAAACGGCATCGGCGCCGTTCATATCTATTCGATGAACCGCCCCGAGGTTGCCGCCGCCATTCAGAAGAACATCTCGGAGATCCTTCGATGAGCGAAAATCTTATTTATACCGCACTTAAAACAGAGGACCTTACGGCGGACGAGGCAGAGCGCGCGGCGCGACTGCGCGTGCCGCTCGGCTATCGGGACAGCGCCATCGATGAGATCGAGGCGGCGCTGAAAAAAACGATCCGCGCAGGGGCGGTTGCCGCCCGCGTTTCGATCCGACGAGAGGAAAACGGAGCGCTTTGCCTCGGCGGCTATTTCAAAACCGAAAGCGAGGCACTGAAAAAGAATCTTGCGGGATGCAAGGAGGCTTTTCTTCTCGCCGTCACCCTTGGGATGGAAACCGAGCGTTTTCTGCACAGGCTCTCCCTGCTCTCTCCCGCAAAGCATTTTCTTGCCGATGCGCTTGCCTCGGCCTATGCGGAGGCGGCGGCCGAGCTTGCCAACCAAGAGCTTGCAAAGAACCGGTCCTTGACAAATCGCTTCAGCCCCGGCTATGCAGATCTGCCGCTTTCGCTCCAGCCTGCATTGCTTTTCGCATTAGAAGCAAACAAATATTTACATATTACGATTAAAGACAGTTTTCTTATGGTGCCGCAAAAGTCCATCACAGCCATTATCGGCATCCGCAGTTAACGAAGAAAGGAAAAAAGATGAAGAAGAGCTTTAGGCAACGGTTGAAAAGCGAACGCCTTTATTTTGACGGCGGCTTCGGCACGATGGTGCAAAGCCGCGGCCTGCCCGCAGGAACGCCGCCCGAGCTTTGGAATATCGAGCGCCCCGAGGTGATTGAGCAGATCCACCGCGCCTACGCCGAGGCGGGAAGCCATATCATCACGGCCAACACCTTCGGCGTGAACGCCGACAAATACGAAAACTACGAGGCGCTGATTTTTGCCGCCATCCAAAACGCAAGGCGCGCGGCCAAGCCCTTCGGCGCATTCGTTGCGCTGGACATCGGGCCGACGGGAAAGCTTCTCAAGCCCTATGGCCCCTTGGATTTCGAGGATGCCGTTGAGATCTTTGCCAAAAGCGTGCGTGCAGGCTTGAAGGCCGGCGCGGATCTTTGCATTATTGAGACGATGAACGACTCGCTGGAAACCAAGGCCGCCGTTCTCGCCGCAAAGGAAAATTGCAATCTTCCCATCGTCGCCACCAACGTTTACGACGAGAGCGGAAAGCTGATGACGGGCGCCGATCCACTTGCGATGGTTGCTCTGCTTGAGGGTCTCGGCGTTGATGCCATCGGCATCAACTGTGCCTTTGGCCCCGATAAGATGGCGCCGATTCTTGAGCAAATCCTCCGCCACGCATCCGTTCCCGTTGCGGTGCAGCCCAATGCGGGTCTTCCCTACCTCAAGGACGGAAAAACCGCATTCCCGCTTTCGGCCGAGGATTTTGCCGCGCAAACCGCGCGCCTTGCCGAAATGGGAGCAACCCTTCTGGGCGGCTGCTGCGGAACAACGCCGGATTATATCCGCGCCTTGATTGCAAAAACGAAGGATCTCCCCTACCTTCCTAAAGAAAAGAAAAATGAAACCGTTGTTTCCTCTTATACGCACGGTATTCTGATCGAAAACGAGCCGCTTCTGATCGGCGAGCGCATCAATCCCACGGGAAAGGCGCGCGTGAAGGAGGCGCTCCGCGAGAGAAACCTCACCTATATTCTGGAGGAGGCCGCCGCGCAGGTGGAGGACGGCGCCCATATTCTCGATGTGAACGTCGGCGTTCCCGGGCTCTCCGAATGTGAGCTCTTGCCCTTGGTTACAAAGGCCGTGCAGGAGATCACGGATGCGCCGCTTCAGCTGGACAGCTCCAATCCCGAGGCGCTCGGTGCCGCACTCCGCGTTTATAACGGAAAGGCGCTGGTCAATTCCGTTTGCGGCAAGAAGGAAAGCATGGACAAGGTCTTCCCTCTTGTGAAGAAATACGGCGGCGTTCTCGTCGCGCTCACGATGGATGAGAGCGGCATTCCCGCAACCGCCGAGGCGCGTGTTGCCGTTGCAATGGCGATCCTTGCCGAGGGAAGAAAATACGGACTTTCCAAAAAAGATTTCCTTTTTGATCCCCTCTGCCTGACCATCTCCTCCGACAAAGACAGCGCAAGGGTTACGCTGAAAGCCGTTGAAATGCTAACAAAGCTTGGCTTTAAAACGATTCTCGGCGTTTCCAACGTATCCTTTGGACTTCCCGAGCGAGAGAGGATCAATGCATCCTTCTATACCGCCGCATTGGATCGCGGACTCAGCGCCGCCATTCTGAATCCGCACAGCGCCGCGATGAAAAACGCCTATCACACCCACCGTCTTCTTCACGGAATGGACGAGGGTGCAAGTGATTATATCGCCTTTGCCGCATCCGAGGCGCCGACGCAAGCCCCCACAGGAGCCAAGGAGGCGATGACGCTTTCCGCCGCCATCGAAAAGGGAATGAAGGATGAAGCAGGCCGCCTTGCGGCGCAGGCTTTGCAATCCGAAGCCCCCGAAAAAATTATAAACGAGCAGATCATTCCCGCGCTGAACGCCGTCGGCGAGCGGTTTGAAAAGAAAACGCTCTTCCTCCCCGGTCTTCTGATGAGCGCCGAGGCCGCAACCCGCGCCTTCGCCGCCGTGAAGGAGGCAATGCCGAAAAAGGCGGCGGCCGATATGCCGCCGATCCTGATCGCCACCGTGAAGGGTGATATTCACGACATCGGCAAAAACATCGTTAAGGTGCTTCTCGAAAGCCACGGCTATCCCGTGCTCGACCTTGGCCGCGATGTTGCCCCCGAAACGGTGCTTGCCGAAGCAAAGCGCTGCGGCTGTGCCCTCGTTGGCCTTTCCGCCTTAATGACGACCACTGTGCCCGCAATGGAGGAAACCATCGCGCTCCTCAAAAAAGAGCTTCCCGCCGTGAAGGTTATGGTTGGCGGCGCGGTTCTGACCGCAGATTTCGCCGACCGAATCGGCGCCGACTTCTATTGCACAGACGGTATGGCTGCCGTGCATACTGTGAAGGAATATCTAAAACAATAGAATCGTTGTTTACGCGAGTATCATATTATTAATAAAGCACATATCAAAAAATCCAATTTGATATGTGCTTATTTTTTATTATCTCCAATTTGTCCCAATAGATAATCCAATGAAACATCAAAATAATTCGCAAAAAGTATCAGTGTCTCATAATCAGCTTGCCGTTCCATATTCTCATATCTGCTGATTGTGTTTTGATTCATATTCAAGTCAAGAGCCAGCTTTAATTGAGAAATTTTCCGTTGCTTTCGCAAAGCTTTCAACCGAAATTCCATAGATAACTCCTTTTTATATTTACTCTCTTGACATAATTATACCAAAGTGGTATAATGCAATTATCCCAATTTGGTATTATTTTATTTAAAAGGAGGTTTGGGAATGAAAAAAGTTTTTCTTCGGCTTTCTATGATTTTATTATGCGGGCTTCTTGTATTTTCGATTACTTCTTGCGGCAAGAAGTATGCCTGCGTTGAATGTGGCAAGAAATGCTCAGATAAATATCAAAGCACGACGGGATCTCTTTGCAAGGATTGCTACAAGACATTTATCGGCTATATACAGTAATATTATGTTTCATGGATGATTGGAGATTATTATGATCTTGAAGAAAATTTTAGTTACAATTTATGCATCTCTGCTTCTGCTTCTTTTCCTTCTCTCTCTAACCTCTTGCGGCAAGAAGGAATGCGCACATGAGTGGAGCGCCCCTGCCACGGTCACAGCAGCCACGTGCAGCTCCGCAGGAAGGCAGGTAAAACAATGCCAAAAATGCGATGTGCTGAATATTGAAGAGATCGCGGTACTTGAACACGATTATGATTTTGATCACATGACATGGAGTTGGAATGGTTACGGATCCGCTTCGGTCACGCTAACCTGCCGTAAAGACACAAACCATTCGAAAACGGTCCATGCCGATATCTCAAGCGCCGTCACCAAGAATGCCACATGCACAGAGAAGGGTGTCAAAACTTATACCGCCAAAGTCAAAATGGGTGAAAGCACGCACACCGATGCCAAAAACGAATCCATTCCGCTCCACGGACATACGCAAATAACGCTCGCCGCACTTTCCTCCACCTGCTCAGCGACGGGGCTTACGGAAGGAAAGCAATGCTCCGTATGCAATGAGATACTGATCCCACAGCAGATTACACCAAAGATCGCGCACACAGAATTACCGATCGCAGCAGTCACTGCTACCTGCACATCTACCGGTCTTTCCAAAGGAACAAAGTGCTCGGTTTGCCATGAGGTCCTGCTTGCACAGCAGATCACGCCAAAAACTTCACACAATGTAACGCCGATCACCGCCGTTGCAGCAACCTGCACGACCACCGGTCTTTCCGAGGGTAAAAAGTGCTCGGTTTGTCATGAAACCCTGCTTGCTCAGCAGATCACACCCGTTGTCGCGCACACGGAAGTTCCAATCGTTGCTGTGAACGCCACCTGCGTATCGAACGGCTGGACGGAAGGAATCAAATGCTCCGTTTGTCAAAGCATTATACTTGCGCAGTTGCCGATTCAAAAGCTTCCTCACACGGAAGAAACGCTCCCCTCCCGTCTTTCCACTTGCGCTTTGGAAGGATTATCGGAAGGAAAAAAATGCTCAGTTTGTCATGAGGTGCTTGTGGAACAGCAACCAATCGAAAAGCTTCCGCACACTGAAGAAACAGTTGCCGCCATTTCCGCCACCTGCAGTACAACCGGTCTCACCGAGGGCAAAAACTGCTCGGTATGTCATGAAGTGATCGTAGCGCAGGAACCCACAGAAAAGACCTCGCACACAGTGGTTTTCTTAAATGCAGTTACTCCCACCTGTACCGAAACCGGTCTTACGCAAGGAAAAGAATGCTCGACATGTCACGCGATAATCGTTGCACAAGAGATTGTGCCTATGGCGGACCACACCGAACATACGATTGTCGGAACGCCTGCTACCTGTCTTTCGACTGGTTTTTCAGACGGAGTTATGTGCTCTGTTTGTAAACAAACAATTACACCACAAACGCGACTGAGCAGAACCTCTTGCAATTACATATCCACCATCACTGTTCCCACATGTACCTCGCAGGGCTATACAACGCACACCTGCTCCGTTTGTAGCGACACCTATACCGATACGTACGTAACCAAGCTTGTCCATCGCTTCAGCGGAGAATGGAAGGCTGAAGGTTCTCGCACCCTTCGCGAATGTCAAAACGGATGTGACGCCAAACAGCACATCCTCGCCCTCATTGCCGTCTATAATGGCATTCGGCTCCTTACGGGTGAATCTGTTTGGAAAAATGACATTACCGTCACGGCAATGCTTTCAGATGGAACCACCGCTGAGATCCGTGATTTTGCTTTGGAAAACGACGTAATGACTATAGACGGATTGAACAGCGTAACCGTCAAGTTCCATTCGTTATCGACTACGGTTTCCGTTCCCGCGATTTATGATAATTTGCCTTGGACGACCTCCTTTGTTGACTTCATTTACGATCCGGACGCAGCCTTGAAAAATGATGCTGTCACTATTACCGGATACACAGGAACTTCCACCAACGTCGTAATCCCTTCGTATATTTCGATCGAAGGTATCTATGTGCCTGTTCATCATATTGGTGATTCAGCATTTGCAAACAATCAAGTGATTACCACCGTAACCGTTGCGCCAAGCGTGAAAAGCATAGGAAAATATGCATTCCAAAATGTCAAGTATATGACCGATATAAATTTACACGAAGGACTTGAAAGCATTTCGGGCGCTGCATTTATGGGATGTCCTATTACTGAGATTGTAATTCCCGATAGCGTAACTCAAATCTTGTCGTATTGTACTGATAGCTATTACCAAAGATACGATGGTGCGTTTGAGAATTGCGAAAAGCTGACAAGCGTTATTCTGGGCGATAAACTTTTAGTAATCGATAATGAAGCGTTCCAGAACTGTACTGCTCTTACTACTGTTGTTATTGGTGACAGAGTTGAAACGATTGATGTTTGGGCTTTCGCAGGATGCTCAAATCTTACCGATGTTAGTTTCGGAGCATCTGTAATTTCTATTGGCGATCACGCGTTTAGTAACTGCATTGAACTTGCTTCTATTGAAATACCGGGTAATGTAGAAAGCATTGGAAGTTATTGCTTTAGCGGCTGTATCCGTCTTACAAACGTTATGCTCAACGAAGGATTGCTTTCAATTGCCGGCGCTGCATTTATGGGATGTCCCATTACTGAGATTGTAATTCCCGATAGCGTAACTCAAATCTTGTCGTATTGTACTGATAGCTATTACCAAAGATACGATGGTGCGTTTGAGAATTGCGAAAAGCTGACAAGCGTTATTCTG
>JAZTWU010000013.1:0-42213 GCA_045636085.1 Eubacteriales bacterium | reverse complement strand
AAGGGACTGGTTTCTTTTTGGAGGCGCCACCCGGAATCGGACCGGGGATGAAGGTTTTGCAGACCTCTGCCTTACCGCTTGGCTATGGCGCCGAATGGAGCGGATTACGGGGCTCGAACCCGCCACCTCCACCTTGGCAAGGTGGCGCTCTACCAAATGAGCTAAATCCGCATATTAAATTTTGTTATGTTTATTATGGCGACTCGGATGGGGCTCGATTCGCGGCGCGAACTGCGCGCCTTGGTCGCCGACGGCTCTGTTCGAGCGGAGACTGAATTTTATTATGGCGACTCGGATGGGGCTCGAACCCACGACCTCTAGCGTGACAGGCTAGCGCTCTAACCAACTGAGCTACCAAGCCAAGCCGATGCGCCTTTTCAAGAGGGCCGTGCAGGATAAATCCTGCACGATCTCTTTATGGTGGAAGCTAAGGGGCTCGAACCCCTGACCCTCTGCTTGTAAGGCAGACGCTCTCCCAACTGAGCTAAGCTTCCGTTCAGTGCGCTTTAATATTATAGCAAAGCAAATCGTATTTGTCAATAGATTTTTGAAAAAATATTTTGTGCCGAGCAAAAAAGCGTTTTTGCGCGCCGTCTTGGGGAGGTTTTTCACTTTTTTATCTATAAGGAAGAAAAGAGAGGCAAAAAAAACATTTTTCCGCGATCTGTTATTGATTTTCCTTTTTCTCTATGCTACAATGGGTGCAGAAAGTATATGGGAGGCTTTTATGAAGAGCTTTATTCTTGGAACGGATTGGTGGAGTGACTGTGATGATGCGGTTGCGATCCGACTGCTTGCACGGCAGGTGAAGGCGGGGAAGGCGCGCTTGCTCGGCGCGGTGATCAACGCTTGTATGGAGCATTCCGTTGCTTCGCTGAAGGGATTTTTCCTTTCGGAGGGGATCTCGGAGCTTCCCATCGGAATCGACCTTGCGGCCACGGATTTCAGTGGAGAAACGCTTTATCAGGAGCGCGTGGCAAAAAACTTCTGCCCCAATGTGAAAAACACGGATGCGGAGGATGCCGTGCGGCTTTACCGCCGGCTTCTTTGCGCAAGCGAGGAGAAGGTGGAGATCATTGAGATCGGATTTTTGCAGGCGGTGGCGGCGCTTCTTCAGAGCGGCGCGGACGATATTTCGGAAAAGAGCGGCCTTGAGCTTGTGCGCGAGAAGGTTTCAAAATTCTGGGTGATGGCGGGAAAATGGAGCGCGGACGGTGAAAGAGAGCATAATTTCTGCTTGAATGAGCGCTCGCGTGCGGGCGGAAAGGCCTTTTTGGAGCTTTGCCCCGTGCCTGTGACCTTCCTTGGCTATGAGGCGGGCAGCAGCGTGATCACGGGGGATAACCTCAAGGATGAAGACGACACGCTTTGCCGCCTGATGCTCGATTACGGAACGAGCATCGGCCGCAGTTCCTGGGATCCGATGACGGTTTTAATGGCCCTTATCGGTGACGAGGAAAAGGCGGGCTATGAGGTCGTGCGCGGCACGGCAACGCTGGATGCCGAGGATGGAAGAAACTATTTCGAAAGAAGCGAGGGCGGACGGCATTGCTTTGTAATCAAGGCGCACTCGGACGAATACTACAAGGAGCAGATCAACACTCTGATTGGATGAGGTGAAAAATGATGAAAAACAAGGTGATTTTAATTTCGGTGGACGGTATGCGTCCGGACGGCCTCAAGGCCTGCGGCAACCCCTTCGTGAAGGAGATGGAGAAAAAATGCGCCTATACCTATCAGGCGCGGTCGATGGTTCCCTCCGTCACCTTCCCCTGCCATTATTCGATGGCGCATTCCGTTACCCCTGCGCGCCACGGAATTCTGACGAATACCTACACGCCGCCCGTGCGCCCCGTGGTTGGAATTTTTGAAAAGGTGGATATGATGGGCGGCACCTCGGCAATGCTTTATGGCTGGGAGCCGCTTCGGGATATTACTTCACCGGGCGCCTTGCAGTTTTCCACCTATATCAATGCATATAAGAGAGAAAGCGCGGATACCGCGCTGACCGATGCCGCGCTCCGCCTGATCCGGGAGGATCAGCCCGATTTCGTTTTCCTCTATATGGTGGATACGGACGAAAAGGGCGGGCACGATAACGGCTGGATGAGCGAGGAGTACCTGCGCCGCATTTCCATTGCGATCGGAAACGTTCAGCGCGTGATTGAGGCCGCAGGGGATAGCTATTGTGTGATCGTGATGGCGGATCACGGCGGACACGATCGCTCGCACGGAAGCGAGCTGCCCGAGGATATGACGGTTCCGCTCTTCTTCTACGGCAAGGACTTCGCCCAAGGCGAAATCGAAAGGCCGCTTTCGCTCCTCGATATTGCGCCCACGATCGCGGCGCTGATGGGAATTCCGCCCGAGCGCGAATGGGAGGGGCGGTCGCTGATTCCCTGATTCGGTTTGCGATTTTTGGCAGATGTCAATATTGTGCAAAATATAGAGAATATTTCCGTAGCAATCGGGGCGCAAAAATGCTATAATTTTTTATAGCAAACCGAAAATCAGGCGCGCCGCGCTGATGAAAAAACAAAAAAACGAGGAGATAAAAAATGAAGGATTACGGCATTCAGCTTTATAGCGTTCGCGATGCAATGAAGGAAAATGTAAAGGAATCTTTGCAAAAAATCGCGGATATGGGTTATAAGTATGTGGAATTCGCGGGATTTTTTGATCATAGCGCAGAAGAGATCAAGGCGATGCTTGACGAAACGGGCCTGATCATTTCGGGAACGCATTCGCCCGTGGACGATCTTCGCCCCTCGAAAATTTTCGAAACCGTTCGCTATCATAAGGCCATTGGCAATCCCGATTATATCATTCCCGGCACGGATCTTTCCACCTTGGAGAAGATCGAGGATTTTTGCAATGTGATGAATTTCGCGCAGCCGATCCTTGCCGCTGAGGGCATCAAGCTCGGCTATCATAACCATTCCCATGAATTTCAGACGATGCCTTGGGGATCGACGATCCATAGCGAGATCGAGAAGAGAACGAACGTGCATTTCGAGATCGATACCTTCTGGGCCTTCAATGCCGGAACGGATCCGATCGCTCTGATGAAGCGCCTCAAGGATCGCATTCACGTGATCCATCTGAAGGATGGCTTTAAGGGCGGAAAGGGAATTCCGCTCGGTCAGGGCGAGGCGCCCCTGAAGGCTGTGATGGATTATGCAAATGAAAATGGGATCTTGATGGTGGTTGAGAGTGAGACGCTGAATCCTTGCGGAATGGGCGAAGCGGAGGCTTGCAGTGATTTCCTCAAGTCCGTTTGAGACGGGCGTCCACCTTCCAATGGAACCGCAAATAAAAAAATAGAGGCATTGCTTAGGTAGTGCCTCTACTTTAATTTATTCTTATCTAATAAAGTATTAAGGATGAAAACCTGCGGTTTTCTTCCATTTTTATTGGATTTTTTATTTACTGTTGCCGTTTCCGCGCTCGTGCTCCTTGCGAGCTTCACCGCATTCGCGGCGGCGCGGAGCACTATGCCGAACAAAGCTCGGCACTCGCGGAGCAATCGGCGATTTCTGCATGGAACCCGAAGAGCCCGTCTTCTCTTCGCGGCTCTTTTGGGGGACTCTGCATTCCGAATGGAATGATGCTTTTGAACGGAAGGCGGCGAGGTTCAAAATGTTAATAAAGTGATAACATTTAGTAAAAAGTATTGACATTTTTATGGGGGGGGGTATAATGAAGTACTTTTATCCGCGCGTGCCCGTGAGAAAAAGAAATAAAATAAAAATATGCAGGAGGTCATTGTTATGACGAACAGTCGCAACACGAAGCGTGCTCTGTTTGCCAGCGTGCTTGCGTTGATCCTTTGTTTTTCGATGCTTTTGGGATCTACGTTCGCTTGGTTTACGGACAGCGTTTCGTCGGACAGAAACACCATTGTTGCCGGTAATCTCGACGTTGAGCTTTCCTATTGGGATGGCACGGATTATGCAGAGGTTACAGCAAACACCAAGCTCTTTAACGACGATGCTCTTTGGGAGCCCGGCCATACCGAGGTTGTTTATCTGAGAGTGAAGAATATAGGAAGCCTTGCGCTCAAGTATCAGCTTGCCGTAAACGTTTACGGTGAGACGATCGGTAAGAACGTTGCAGGCGAGGATCTGAAGCTTTCGGATCACTTGGTATTCAGCGTTGTTGAGAAGGAGATCGCTTCTGCGGCGGATCTCTATACGCGCGAGGAGGCCGTTACGGCCGCAGGAAGCTTCAAGGGCCTTTCCTCTTATAACAGCGGAACGCTTGCTTTGGAGCATACGGACGATGCAGACTACGTTGCATTGATCATTTATATGCCCGAGCAGGTTGGCAACGAGGGCAATCACGACGGCGTTAATATCCCTTCTATTCAGCTTGGCACGAGCGTTGTTGCAACGCAGTATACGTTTGAAGAGGATAGCTTTAACGATCAGTACGATGCAGAGCCCGTTTATCCCATCATCGTGGAAGAGGATGGCGCAGAGTTTGAGCTTGGCGGCTTCAGCGTGTCTGTTCCTGTAGAGGCTGTCAAGGACGGCGCAACCTCAATCGCCCCCATCTTTACGCTGATCAATGATCAGAACGAGATTCCCGCGGATACGAACGGAACTCTGGTGAAGGTTCTTTCCTACGATCTCAAGATCGAGGGAATCAAGGAGGACAACACCGCTCCGATCACCCTGACACTGCAGCTTCCCGATGACGATTATGTTGGAATTAAGATTTTCCATAACGGTCAGCAGATTCCCGATTCGGCAATTGCGGCAGACTTTGCAAACAAGACCGTCACCTTCACGACGACGAGCTTCAGCACCTATGTTTTTGAGCTTGATACGGGCGCAACCGTTGTTCCCGAATCCTATACCAATGAAGAGGCGATCGCAATGCTGAAGAATGCGGCCGCAGGCTCGATCATCGATGGAAACGGAAGAACGATCACCTTCGCGAAATCGACGGCACAGAGCAGCTATGGTCTTATCATCAGCAAAAACGTGACGATCCGAAACTTCACCTTCAAATCGAACTTCACGCAGAGCAGCAGCGCAACCATTCAGTTCAGCAAGACGACCGGTGCGAAGCTGAAGAATTGCACGATTCAGAATACGGGTAGCGGAAAGGCGATTTCAAACGCCTCCAACGCTACGGGCACGGTTTATGAGAACTGCGTGCTGAAGAGCGGCGCTTGGCTTCACGGAAGCGCAAGCTTTATCGGATGCACCTTCTCTTCGGGTCTTAATATGGAGGGTGCTTCCAACTACGTATTCAGAGACTGCACGTTTAATTACTATCAGGCGATTACGCTGAACAGCACCCTGAAGAACATTCTTTTTGAAAACAACACCTTCTCCGGCACGGCCTTCAGACTTTACGCAGGAATGCCGCAGCCCACGAACTTCCGCTTCATCGGCAATACTTATAAGACGAAGATTGCCGCACCCGATTCCGGCGTGGATTATGAGGGCTGGAAGGCAAACGGCGCTTGGATCGAGGAAGGAAATGTGAAGGTTTAATCCTCGCAAGTATTTTATATGCTAAAAAAAGAGGCGGCTCAACGCATTTTGCGATTGAGCCGTCTCTTTTTCGTTTTGTTTTTTTCAGATCAAAGCTTTGCAAGATCCTCGCAGGAGAGGGTTTCGATGCCCTGCTCGGCGAGAAGCGCATCGACGGCCTCGGTGTCGGAGGCCTTCATTACGACGTAGGCGCGCTCAGACTCGATGGAGAGGCCGTACATATATTCGATGTTGATGCTCTTGCGCTCGATTGCTTGCAGGAGCGTCTGCAGAGAGCCAACCTCGTGCGGAATCTTAACGATGGAGACATTGGAAAGGAGGGAGGAGAAGCCCTTTTCGGTGAGCGTTTCCTTGCCCTTGGCGGCATCGCTGACGATCAGGCGGAGCAGGCCGAACTCGGTGGTGTCGGCAAGGCTCATCGAAAGGATATTCACGCCGCTATCCTTCAAAACGGAGAGCACCTCGGAGAGGCGACCCGTACGGTTTTCAATAAAAACGGTCAATTGCTTTGCAAACATAGTGAAATTCCTCCTATTATTTAATAAAGCTTGCGGTTATCGATTACGTGAACGGCCTTGCCCTCGCTGCGCTTCAGCGTTTGCGGCTCGACGATTTTGACCTTTGCGCTGATGCCGAGCGCCTGCTGGATCACGTGCGCGATCTTCTTCGTCAGCGCCTCGATGGCACGGATCTCGTCCGTATAGAACTTGGGATCCATTTCCACCTGAACCTCAAGCGTATCCAGATTGTTCACGCGGTCAACGATCATCATATAGTGAGGCGTTACCTCCTCAACCTCCACGAGAGCGGCCTCGATCTGGCTGGGGAAGACGTTGACGCCGCGGATGATCAGCATATCGTCCACGCGGCCCTTGAAGCGGGAAATGCGCGCGCTGGTTCTGCCGCAATCGCAAGCAGAATGGTCGATCGAGGTGAGATCCTTGGTGCGGTAGCGGATGAGGGGAATGCCCTCCTTGGTCAGCGTTGTGAAGGCGAGCTCGCCCGTCACACCGTCTGCTACGGGGGTGAGGGTTTTCGTATCGAGAACCTCAGGGAAGAAGTGATCCTCGCAAACGTGCAGACCCTTATGGTATGCGCAGTCGCAGGCAACGCCGGGGCCCATAATTTCGCTCAGACCGTAGATATCGTAGGCCTTGATATTCAGGCGGTTTTCGATCTCTATGCGCATCTTCTCCGTCCAAGGCTCGGCGCCGCAGATGGCGGCCTTGAGCTTGATCTTATCCATAAGATTCTCCTCGGCCAGGACCTCGGAGATGTGGAGAAGATAGGAGGGGGTGCAGGCGATGGCCGTGGCACCGAAGTCCACCATCATCGTCGTCAGCTTCTTGGAGTTGCCCGTGCTCATAGGAACAACGGTGGCGCCGATTTTCTCCGCGCCTGCGTGCGCACCGAGGCCGCCCGTGAAGAGGCCGTAGCCGTATGCGATCTGGATGATGTCATCCTTTTTCACGCCTGCCATCGTGAGGCATCTTGCCACGCATTCGGACCAGATGTCAAGATCCTTTCTCGTGTAGCCAACGACGGTTGCCTTGCCCGTCGTTCCGCTGGAGGCGTGCACGCGCACGATCTCGGAATTGGGAACGGCGAAAAGGCCGAAGGGATAGTTGTCGCGCAGATCGTCCTTCGTCGTGAAGGGGAGCTTCACGATGTCCTCGATGCCGCGGATATCGCCGGGCATCAGGTCAACGGCCTGCATCTTCTTGCGGTAAAATTCCACATTGTGGTAAACGTAGTCCACGAGCTTCACGAGACGCTTGCTCTGCAGAGCGCGCATCTCGTCGCGGCTCATACGCTCTTTGGTTTCGTTCCAGATCATTTTCAAGCCTCGCCCCCCTTGCTTTCGTCATATCCGAGAAGGAATGCGGCGCGGTTGATCTCCACGGTCTTGGGAGGAACGGTTGCCGTGAGGGTTTCGAGCCAGAGCTCCTTATCAAAGCCGATATGCTTGGCGGCGAAGCCGAGCACGGCGGAATTGAGAACCTTTGCATTTTTAAGCGTAAGCGCGATTGCTCCGCCGTCCACGGCGAAGAGCTTGTGATCCTTCTTGAGCGCCTCGATGATATCCTCGGGGTATTCTGCCGCGCCGATCACGACCGTCATCGGGTCGATACGACAGTCGTTGACAACGAGGGCGCCGTCCTTTTTCAGGTAGTGCGCATAGCGCAGAGCCTCAAGTCGCTCAAAGGCGATCACGAGATCTGCCTGCCCCTCTTCAACAACGGGCTCCGCAACGCTTTCGCCGAAGCGAACGAAGGTTACAACGCTTCCGCCTCTCTGTGCCATACCGTGCACCTCGGAGATCTTTACCTCAAGACCTGCGGCAAGCGCAACCTTGCCGATAATACGGCTGGTGAGCAGCGTTCCCTGTCCGCCAACGCCAACGATCATAATATTCTTCGTCATATTTCCTTCACCACCGTTTCGATAGCGTTAAATTTGCACATAGAGCCGCAAAGGCCGCAGCCGTTGCACATTGCGGGATCGATCACGGGCTTTCCGTCCTCGCCCTTCGTGATGGCGGGGCAACCGATGCGCAGGCAGGCGCCGCACTTCTTGCAGGCCTCGGCATTCACGGCACAGCGGTTCGGGAACTTCTGCCCCTTCAGAAGCGCGCAGGGCGCCTTTGCGATGATCACGGTGAGCGTATCGCCGACAACGCTTTCCCTAAGCGTCGCCTCAAGGCCCTCGGTATCGAAGGCATTGATCTCGATCACTCTCGGAACGCCGATGGCGCGGCAGAGGGCGGCGAGGTCGATCGCATAGGTATCCTCTCCCTTGAGGGTTTTGCCCGTGGCGGCGTGCTCCTGATGTCCCGTCATACCCGTCGTGCGGTTATCGAGGATCATCACGGTGCCCGTGCCCTTATTGTAAACCATATTGATCAGGGAGTTCACGCCCGTATGTAAGAAGGTGGAATCACCGATCACGGCAACGAAATTCTTCGTGAATTCCTTACCGCGACCCTTCTCCATACCGTGCAGAGAGGAGATCGATGCGCCCATACAGATCGTCGTATCGATCACGCCGAGGGGCGCAACGGCGCCAAGCGTATAGCATCCGATATCGCCTGCGGCGTGAATCTTCAGCTTCTTCAGAACCGAGAAAACGCTACGGTGCGGACAGCCGGGGCAGAGAATGGGAGGACGCGCAGGCGCGGCCACCTTTTCAAATACGGCCTCGTCCTTGCCATAGATCACGCGGCGCAGAAGATTTGAGCTGTATTCGCCCTGTCTTGTAAACAGTTCTTTGCCTTTTACATCAAATCCCCAAGCGCGGATCTGCTCCTCAAGCACGGGCTCAAGCTCCTCGAAGATATAGACGGTTTTCACCTTCTTGCAGAATTCCTCGACGAGGGCGCGGGAAATGGGATTCACAAGGCCGAACTTTAAGATGCTTGCATTGGGGCAAGCCTCCTTCACGTACTGGTAAGCGATGCCGGCGGTGATAAAACCGATCTCGCTATCGAGGATCTCCATTTTGTTGATGGGAAGGGTGGCGGCATCCTCTGCAAGGCGGAGCTCTCTCGCCTCCACGATCTTGTGGCGGCCGATGGCGGATGCGGGCATCATTACATACTTCGCCGCATCGCGCTCGTAGGCCTTATCCTCAACCTCCACGCGGTCGCAAAGCTCCACGGCGCTCTGGGAATGGGCAAGCTTGGTGGTGGTGCGCAGGATCACGGGGGTATCGTATTTTTCGCTGAGCTCATAGGCGAGCTTCATAAATTCCTTCGCCTCGCCGCTATCCGAGGGCTCCAGCACCGGCACGTGCGCGGCGCGGGCGATCATTCTCGTATCCTGCTCGTTCTGCGAGCTGGCAAGCCCGGGGCCATCTCCCACAACGAAGACGGAGCCGCCGCCAACGCCCGTATAAGCGAAGGTATAGAGCGGATCGGCCGCCACGTTGAGACCCACGTGCTTCATACAGGCCATCGAGCGAACGCCGCTGATCGATGCGCCGATGGCAACCTCTGCGGCCACCTTCTCGTTGGGCGCCCACTCGGTGTAAACCTCGGCATATTTGGAGAGATATTCGCTGATTTCGGTGCTGGGCGTTCCGGGATAGGCGCTGGAGAGCTTCACGCCCGCCTCGTATGCGCCTCTGGCAATCGCCTCGTTTCCAAGCATAATCTGTTTATTTGACATTTTCCTTATTCCTCAAATCCTTCACTCTTTTGGCTTTTCCTTCGAATCTTTGCAGTGTATTGGGGGAAACGAGCTGCACCTTGGCATCGAGGCCCAGGATCAGCTGAAGCTTGCGGCGCGTTTCGCCCGTGATGCGCTCCAAAACGGCAAAGGAATCCGTTTCCGTGGCAAGCTCCACGCGCACGGTGAGCTTATCAAGATAGCCGTCGCGCTCCAGAATGATCTCGTAATGCGGGCCAAGCTCGGCCACCGAGAGGATAACCTCCTCGATCTGGCTGGGGAAGACATTGACGCCGCGGATCTTCAGCATATCGTCACTTCTTCCGCAAAGGTTTTCCATACGGCAGAAGGTGCGCCCGCATTCACAGGACTCGTAGAAGAGACGGGTGATGTCCTTCGTTCTGTATCGGATGAGGGGAAGCCCCTCCTTCTTGATGCAGGTGATAACGAGCTCGCCCTGCTCGCCTGCGGGGAGCACCTCGCCGCTCACGGGATCGATGATCTCGGGGATGAAGAAATCCTCGTTGATATGCATACCGCAGTGCGCAAGGCATTCGCCCGAAACGCCGGGGCCCATCAGCTCACTCATACCGTAGTTCGTGGTGATGCGGATATCCTCGCCCCAATATTTGTGCATTTCCTCGCGCATCGCATCGGTCAGAAGCTCACTTCCGACCAAGGCGGTCTTCACCTTCAGATCCTTCTCGGGGCAAACCCCCATTTCTCTTGCCACCTCGGCAAGGCGCAATGCATAGGACGGCGTTGCAACCAGAAGCGAGGTTTCAAAATCCTTCATATACATAATCTGCTTTTCGGAATTTCCCGTCGAGGAAGGCACGATGGCCGCGCCGATGCGCTCAAGTCCGTAATGCAGGCCGAGTGCACCCGTAAACATTCCGTAGCCAAAGCAGATCTGCGCAACATCCTTGGACTCTGCGCCGCCCATACAGGCGATTCTTGCTACGCATTCCGTCCATGTTTCAAGATCCCCCTGCGTGTAGCCAACGACGGTGGGCTTACCCGTGGTGCCGCTGGATGCGTGAATGCGCACGAGAGAATCCTTATCCACGGCGAAGAGACCGAAGGGATAATTGTCTCGCATATCCTGCTTCGTGACGAAGGGGAGCTTTGCAAGATCCGCAAGGGTGCGGATGTCGCTCGGCGAAACGCCTGCCTCCTCCATTTTCTTGCGATAGGGGGGAACCTTCTCCCAGACTCTCGCGACGGTTTCCTTTAAGCGCGCAAGCTGCAACGCTTCCAGCTCTTCTCTCGGAAGAGTTTCCTCTTTAGACCAGATCATTTGCTCTGTTTTCTCCAAAATATATAATAAATTTATAATAGAAGATTATAGCACAACCTTGCGCAAATATCAATCGTTTTTTTGCTTTTTTCTTCTTTTTTTGCAAAAAAACGCGGGGATGAGCGGAAAATACGTATAGATTTTGCTCGGTACTTCCGTTTTAAGAGCGCTTTTTATAGCGCAGAGGCGTTTGGCCGAATTTTTTCTTGAAGAGAACGATGAAGTGCGAGCAATCCGAAAATCCCGCCTCCGCGCAAGCCTCTGTGACCGATGCGCCGTCCTTCAGAAGCTCCAGCGCCGCAGAGAGCTTTTGCGCCTCGATGTATTCTCGGGGGGTTGTGTGCAGATAGGTGCGGAAGGCGCGGCTCAGGGCCGAGGCGCTGATGAAGAATTTCTCCTGCACGGCCGAAACGGTGCGGATCTCGGCAAAGCTGCGGTTGATATAGCGGATGATCTCGGCAAAGCGCGGCGGCAGGGGAGAGGGGCGCTTCGGCTCATTGTGCGCTTCATCGACCGCGCAAAGCAGGCCAAGGAGCAGGGAAAGCTCGCAAAGCTCGTTTTTCTCTTGCCCTTGCAGGGCGCAAAGCTCCGTGAGGAGGGCGGCGATCCTTTTTTTCTGCTCCTCACTCGGAGAAACCGGAGGAGAAAAATTTTCCTTTCTCAGAAAGGAGAAGAGAGGCGAGGAAAAGTCCGCGTCCACCCACAGGCAAAAATAACGGTATACATCCGAGCGCGGAAAAACGCAGACATGCACCTCGCCGCCCCGACTGATCACGATATCTCCCTTTGCCACGGGATACACCGTGTCGCCGACAAGGAAGGAGACCTCTGCGCCCGTGTTGAAGAAGATCTCGAGATAATCGTGGATATGCAGGGGATCGATCGTCGGATCCTCGAGGTCTATAAAGCTGTCTGCCTTCTTGATGCCGTAGCGCATAGGGGGCAGGGGCTCGGTTTGCGCATAGAGGCTGGGGATTCGTTTTGGCTCGTACATAGCGTGCTCCTTTGAAAATGAACGAAATTGCATATAAATCGGTGAAAATATCATAGAAATGTTGCATTTATAGTGATATAATAGCAAATATAGGACACTTTGTCAACCGTTTTCTTTGGAGGATGTATGGGAAATTACGCACTTCTTTTGCTTTCGCTGATTGCGGCCGCCTGCGGCACGGTGGCGCGCAAATATTATACGGACAAGAGCGGCAATGCGGCAAAAACGAAATGCATTTATACGGCATCGAGCTGTCTTATTGCGGCGCTTTGCCTTGCCGCCGTCGGCAATATGATGCGCCCCTCGCTTTTCTCGGTGCTCCTTTCACTTCTTTTCGGCACGGTGACGGCCTTGCAGGGCATTGCGCTTCTGATGGCGATGCGGCTCGGCCCTGTTTCGTATTCGATGATGTTTGCTTCCTTTTCCACGGTGATCACGGCGCTTTCGGGGGTTCTCTTTTTCGGGGAGAGCATCACGCCGCTGAAGATCGTCGGCATTGCTTTGATGCTTGTTTCCTTTGTTTTTGCCGTGGAGCGCGAGCAAAACGGCAAAAAGGGAAGCCTTGTATGGCTTCTTCTTTGCATCGCCGTTTTCCTCTGCACGGGCGGCATCGGCATTATGCAGAAGGTGCATCAAAGCTCGCCCTATAAGGCGGAGCTGGATATCTTTCTCGTGCTTTCCTTTATCGTAACGGCGGCGGTTTCTCTTCTCGTTTTCGCTCTGCTTTCGCGCGGCGAGGAGGAAGCGAAGCCCCAAGGAAAAAAAGCATGGCTTTTGCTCCTTTTGTGCACGGTGGGCGGCGGCGTTTGCGTTGCGATCAACAATAAGCTCAATCTTTTTCTTTCGGGCGTTCTGGAGGCCTCGGTCTTTTTCCCGATCGCAAACGGCGGTGCGGTGGTGCTTTCCACGCTGGCGGCCTTCTTCCTTTTTGGGGAGCGGCTTTCGCTTCGGCGGTGGATCGGCCTTTCGGTCGGTGTTCTTGCGGTGGTTTTACTTTGCATTTGATTAAAAAACGGTACGGCAAAAAAGGAGAATCCATATGATCAAGCTTTACGGCGACGGCGTGCACGACGATGCACCTGCCATACAGGAAATGTTGGATAGCGGCATTTGCGAGGTGGCGCTTCCTGCGCCCAAGGTGCGGTATTGCATTGGTACAACGCTGTGCGTGCATTCCAAGCAAACGCTTCGCCTGCCCGAAACGGCGGAGGTGCGCCTCTTGCCGAACAGCAGCTGCCCGATGCTGACGAATGCGGAGCGCCCTGCGCAGGATATCGTGATCACGGGCGGCATCTGGAACTGCAATAATATTGAGCAAGCGCCCAACCCCATCAAGAGCGAAATAAGTAGACTCGCGCATATGAGCGGCGATCCGGATTACGTTGCCACCTACGAGTTGATCGGCCATCTCGGCGTTGGCATGAGCTTTGACCACGTGGACCGCTTCACGATCCGCGACCTGACGGTGAAAAACCCCGTAACCTTCTCGATGCGTATGGCGTATATGACGCATTTCACGGTGGAAAACATCCGCTTTGATCAGAATCTCGGCAATCCCACCGCGGAAAATATGGATGGCATTCACGTGGACGGCGGCTGTCATTATGGCTGTATCCGCAACGTGCAGGGCACTTGCTATGACGATATCGTTGCCCTCAATGCGGACGATTGCTACGATGGGCCGATCTCGAATATTGAGGTGGATGGCGTGTTTGGCGAAAATTCTCTGCGCGGCGTGCGGCTGTTGGCCACAAAATCAGAGATCAAGAACATATCGGTTTCCAACGTGTTCGGTACCTTTTACCAGAACTGCGCGGTTTTGGCATATTTCTTCCCGCATATCGGCACGCGCGGCAGGATGAGCCATATCACCTTCCGCAACATTCATGGAAGCAACGCGCCGCGCCGCCCCGAATACTGCAAGGGGGATAACTCGCACTACTTCTTCTCCTATATCTGGGTGGATGACGATATTGATATTGACCACCTGCTGGTGGACGGGCTTTACCGCGATGAGGAGATTGGCAATGTTGAAACCCTTAAGATCTGCAAGGGTGCAAGGATCCATACGCTCTCGCTCTCAAACGTTTTGCATCAAAACCGCGTTGGAAGGCCGCTTCCTCTCCTGCTCAACGAGGGCGAGATCGACCGCCTCTATATGTATAACGTGGATGCAGGCGAGGACACGCTTCTCGTGAACAACGGTAAGATCGGCAAGATCACAGAAGTATAATTTTCGGACAGGGCTTGCAAAAAGAGCCCACGCGTGATAAAATAAAACAAAAAAGCGAGGTAAAAAAATGATCCATTCCTTTTTGATGATCGGACAGTCCAATATGGCGGGCCGCGGAAACGCAGCCGAAGTGCCTGCAATTGAAAACGGGAGCGTTTTCGTGCTTCGGAACGGCATTTTCCGCCCGATGCATTTTCCCATTAACTTTGACCGCTTTTTCTCGGGGCTGAACCTTTCCGAGAGCTTTGCGGATGCATACCAGAGAGAAACGGGGGCAGAGGTTGGCCTGATCCCCTGCGCAGACGGCGGCTCCTCGATGGATCAATGGCACGAGGGGGAGATCCTCTTCGATCACGCCTGCTATATGGCCGAGCTTGCAAGCCGCACCTCCGAGATCAAGGGTATCCTTTGGCATCAGGGCGAGGCGGATTGCTCGCCTGCGCTCTATTCCACCTATGAAAAAAGGCTTACCGCAATGATCGAGGCTATGAGAAAACGCCTCGGTATGCCCGAGGTTCCCTTCCTCGTTGGCGGTCTTGGCGACTTTTTGAAGGACTGCCCGCTTTCCGATCAGCTTGCAAACTACGTCCACGTCAACGAGGCAATGCAGGCTGTGGCAAGCAAGGTGAATAAGGTGGGCTTCGTCAGCGCCGAGGGGCTTGGTGCAAACGGGGATAATCTCCATTTCAATTCCAAGGCTCTGCGCGAATTCGGCCTTCGCTATTATGAGGGATATAAAAGGATTGCTCTCGGCATTTCTGCCGCGGGTGGCGCGGAAAAGAAAACCGAGATCGGCGGCGCGGCCTCCACGGCAATGGAGCTTCTTTGATCGGGTGAAAATAATTGAATGAAAAAGCCTTCTTCCTCTTGCAAGCGCCGAGAAAATGCGCTATAATGGAGAAAAGAAGGCTTTTTATATGAAAGGATGAAAAAATATGTTTCGCTTTGGAGATATGCACGAAAAGCTTTCCGAGATGAAAAACAATCAAAGCCTCGGAAAAATGAAGCCCTTCCGCGTGGTCGGAAACACCTATTTCGTTGGCACTTATCAGGCCTGCTCGCATCTTCTGGATACGGGTGACGGTTTGATTCTGATCGATGCGGGCTATGCCGAGGGGGCGGAGCTTGTGCTGGAATCGATCGCCGCGCTCGGCTATCGTGCCGAGGACATTAAATATATCGTTTTGACGCATTGGCACGGGGATCACGCGGCCGCAACGAAGGCTTTCACCGCACTTTCGGGCGCGAAGGTTCTGATCGGCGCACCCGATGCCGAGAAGGTGAAAAGATACTGTGAGCCCGATATTCTTATTAGCGACGGCGACACGCTTTCTCTCGGAAACACCGAGATGCGCTTTTTGCACACACCCGGACACACGGCAGGCACGATCTCCTTCTTCTACGATACAAAGGAGGATGGAGAGGTTTATCGCGTTGGCAGCTTCGGCGGTGCGGGACTGAATACGCTCGTGCCCGGCAAATATGATTTTGAGGGCGCAAGAGAGGCGTATTTTGCCTCGCTTGAACGGCTGAAGGGCGAAAGGGTGGACGTTTTCATCGGCAATCATACCTGGAATAACGATACCTATCGCAAGTCCCTTGCATTCAAGGAGGGCGCGAATCCCTTCGTAAATCCGAGACTTTTTGAAACATTTCTTTGTACGTGTGAAAGAAATCTTCTTGCGCTGATCAGGAAAGAAAGCATCATTTTGTAAATAAAAATTAGAAAAAAGAGGGATTTTTGAAATGGAATCCCTCTTTTTTTGTATTATTTTTGTTTTTCATCCCTTGCGAAATCGCTCGGGCGCTTTCCCGTTATGCGATGAAACATTTTATAGAAGTTGGATGCTCCGGAAAAGCCGCAGCGCTCCGCGATTTCAAGCTTTGTCATATCCGTGCTTTTGAGCATCCCGACGGCCTTTTCCACGCGCTTGATCGTGATATATTCCCAAGGAGAGATGCCGTTGAGCCTTTTGAAGACTGAGGAAAAATAGGTGGGGCTCATATAGGCGATGTTGGCGATTTTTGCCAGCGTGAGAGGCTGATCGAGGTTTTCTGCAATATAATCAATGGCGCGGCGCAGATTTTTGCTTTGCGCACCCGTGGCCGCCCCTTTCGGTGCGGCTTGCGCACAATCGAAGCGGCGAATGATCTCGGCGAGAGTGGAAAAAAGAAGGTATTTTGAGGTAACGCCGTAGCACGGCCGCCGCTCGGAAAGCTCTCTTTCTAAAGAAAGGATCATAGAGCCGACGGTGCCCGTTGGATCAACGAAGCGGTTTTCAAAGCCTTGCGCACGGGAGGTGAAGAGGCCGAGAAGCTCCGCCGTGTCCGAATGCTCCCAGAGAATGCGCGGCTCAAAATGAATGTTCAGAAGCTCCATATCCTCGTATATTTCGGTGATGGAATGCGTTTCGCCCGTGCCGAAAAGGAAAACATCTCCTGCAAGAAAGGGATAGCTTTTTTTCTCCATTGCATAGATGCCCTTGCCCCGTAGAAAAACCGAAAGCTCGCATTCCGTGTGATGATGCGCGCGAAATGCGCGCGTTCTTGCCGTAAGAACGGAACGATAGGCCTTGATCACGGGGCGGCCAAGCCCGTCCTCCAACTGAAATTCAAGGGTTCGCATTTTTCCTCCGCAAAATAAAAATCATAAAATAGTGGATAATAATCAAAATATTTGCCTTTTTCCTTGCACCGTTGCGTGATATACTCATTATAGCATAAAATTTACAAATTGCAAGGAGAAAACCGAAGAATGCCGAATTTAAATGAAAAAATCGCGGAGAACGTAAACCTCTGCTCATCTCCGTCGGAACTGAAAATAACGGATATTCGCGTTGCCAATATCACGGGCGCACCCAAGCACTGCCCCTTGATCAAGGTGTATACCAACCAAGGCCTTATTGGCTACGGTGAGGTGCGCGATGCATCCAGCGCGACCTATGCGCTGATGCTCAAATCCCGTCTTATCGGGGAAAACCCCTGCAACGTGGATAAGCTTTTTCGCCGTATCAAGCAGTTTGGCGGCCCCTCCCGTCAGGGCGGCGGCGTGAGCGGACTTGAGATTGCGCTCTGGGATCTTGCAGGAAAGGCTTGGGGCGTTCCTCTTTGGCAGATGCTGGGCGGAAAATTCCGCGATAAGGTGCGTGTTTACGGCGATACGGATGTGGATGGAAAGCATACGGGTCTTGATATGGGCCGTGCCATTCAAAAGCGGATAGATATGGGCTTTTCCATCGTGAAGATGGATCTCGGCATTGAGCTGCTTTATGACGAGCCCGGCACGCTGAATGCGCCGCTTGGAATGCTGGAGGAGATGCAAAAATATTCTATGAAGGCGATTCAGCATCAAAGCGGATCGATCGATATGGATATGATGCTTGGCAAAAACTACGAGGTTTTTACGATTCCGCATTATGCCACGGGCATTCGCATCACCGAAAAGGGACTTGATATGCTGGAGGACTATGTGAAGCAGGTGCGCTCCGTGGTTGGCTATGAGGTGCCCCTTGCGATCGATCATTTCGGCCACGTGGCGATAGAAGACTGCATCAAATTCGCAAAGCGAATGGAAAAATACAATATTGCCTGGCTGGAGGACATTCAACCTTGGCATCTGACGGATCATTATGTGCGCATTGCGGAAAGCTGCAATATCCCGCTTGCCACGGGCGAGGATATTTATCTTGCGAAAAATTTCCGCCCCCTGATGGAAAAGCACGGCGTTTCGCTCGTGCATCCCGATCTTTTGACGATCGGCGGCGCTCTGGAAACCAAGAAGCTCGGCGATATGTGCGAGGAATACGGCATTGCCATGGCAATCCATATGGCGGAGAGTCCGATTGCCTGCATGGCGGCCATTCATACGGCGGCGGCGATTCAGAACGTGATGGCCGTGGAATTTCATTCTGTGGATATCCCTTGGTGGAACGATCTTGCGCGCGGCATTGAAAATCCGTTGTTTAAAAACGGTTTTGTGGATGTGCCGAATACGCCCGGACTTGGTATCGAATCGCTTAACGAGGAATTGATTCTTGCGCATATGCACCCGAAGTATCCCGATGCATGGGCGCCCACGGACGAATGGAATAAGGAATGGGCAAACGACAGGGAGTGGAGCTGAGCATGAAAGAAAATTTGAAAATCCGTTGGATCGGTCAAGGCGGCTATTTGCTCTCGGATGGAAAAACAACCCTTTGCATCGACCCCTACCTTTCTGATGTTGTGAATCGCGTGGCAGGGCGGCCGCGTATGGTAAAGCCCCCTTTTTCGCCCGAGGAGCTTCGGGCAAATGCCGTGATCTGCACGCACGATCATCTGGATCATATCGACGTGGATGCCATTCCAAAAATGAAAAAGGAAAACGTTGTATTTTATGCGCCGAGCGCCGCAAAGGATAAGCTTTTCTCTCTTGGCGTAAATAATTATTGTCTTTTTGATGAAAAATCTGTCTATACAATCGGAGATTTCGAAATCGAAGCCGTGTACGCCTGCCACAGCGTTCCCGCCATCGGCGTTCTTATTCGCCACAGCGGGCTAACGATCTATATTTCGGGTGATACGGAATATGACGAGAAGCTTGAGGCACTGAAGGATAGAAATATCGACGTTATGATCATCTGCATCAACGGCCGCCTCGGCAATATGAATGCGGAGGATGCCGCTCGCTTGACAAGGATCATCGCTCCGAAGGCGGCGATCCCCACGCATTACGGTATGTTTGAGAGCAACACCGAAGATCCCGAGGTCTACACCTCGAAAATCGATTGCGGCTTCATATTGGACTATAACCGCGAATACAGCGTAAAGGAGATTCTCGGAAATGTTTGATCTGCAAGGAAAAACCGCTCTTGTTACGGGGGCAACGCAGGGCATCGGCTTTGCGATTGCAGAGGCACTTGCCGCGCACGGCGCTAAGGTTTTCGTTCACGGCGCAAGAGATTTTGAAAAATGCAGGGCGGCAAGCGAAAGGATCGCGGGAAGCACCCCCGTCACCGCCGATCTCACAATGCCCGACTGTGCCGAGGTGCTTTTTGCAAAGACGGGAGAGGTGGATATCCTCGTTCTGAACGCTTCCATTCAGTATAAAAAGCCCTGGGATGCATTCACCGAGGAGGAATTTGACAGTCAAATGAACTGCAACCTGAAGGCCTCCTATTTTCTGATGAAAAAGTATGCAGAGGGAATGAAAGGGCGCGGCTTTGGCCGCATCGTCACGCTTGGAAGCTGCAATCAATATAACCAGCATCCGGAGCTTTCGCTCTATGCCGTAACCAAGGCGGCGCAGTATAAGCTCGTGAAAAACATTGCGCCCGCGCTTGCCCCCTTCGGCGTAACGGTGAACAATATCGCCCCGGGTGCCATTGCAACCCCACGCAATGCCGAGATTTTCGAGGACGATTTAAAGCGCGCCGCCGTGGAGGAAAAAATTCCCTGCGGCCGCTTCGGCACTCCGATGGATATTGCTCCCGCCGTGCTTCTGCTCTGCTCCGAGGAGGGCGCTTATATCACGGGAAGCGAGATCGTGATCGATGGCGGACTTTCGCTGAAATAAGACGCAAAAGGAGAGCCCACGGATGAAAGAACTTTTAAAACTTTTTTATGATCAGAAAGAAGAAACCGAAAAACGCATTGCGGACGGCATTGAAAAGCATCGCAAGGGCGACCTCGAAATTCGCATTAAAGACAAGAATGGCGCACCCGTGAAGGGCGCGCGCATCGCCCTTTCGCAAAAGACGCACGAATTCAAATTCGGTGCCAATCTCTTTATGCTGGACGAGATGGAAAGCGCCGAGAAAAACGAGAAATACAAAAAGGCCTTTGCCGAAACCTTCAATATGGCAACGCTCCCCTTCTATTGGAATTCCACCGAGCCCGAGCGCGGGCATCTTCGCTATGAAAAGAACAGCACGCCGATGTACCGCCGCCCTCCGATCGACCTCTGTATGGAATTTTGCGAGCAAAACGACATCGAGCCGCGCGAGCACGCGCTGGCTTACGTCTCCCTCTTCCCGAAGTGGTTAAACGATCTCGGCGTTCCCGAAATTAAGGTGGAGCTTGAGCGCCGCTATAAGGAGATCTCCGAGCGCTATGCCGATAAGATCCCCACGATCGAGGTAACGAACGAGCTTCTTTGGGACAGCAAATACGTTGCCGTTCCATCCATTTACGAGGAGAACGATTATCTTGATTATGCCTTTGCGCTTGCCAAAAAATATTTTCCCAAAAATCAGCTTGCCATCAATGAAGCGCCCTTTTGCTGGGACGAAAATGCCCGCACTACGGATCATTATTATGCTTATACGGAGGCGGCGATCCGCCGCGGCGTGCGCATTGATGCGATTGGGATGCAATATCACCTTTTCTATAAGCAGGATGAAATTTGCAAAAAAACGCGCAAGCAGCTGAGCCCCGAATGGCTCTACCGCCATATGGATCTCTACGCGCGCTTCGGAAAGCCGTTGCAGGTGACCGAAATCACCGTTCCCGCATTTTCAAACGCGCCCGAGGACGAGGCCGTGCAGGCCGAGCTTCTTGAATGGCTCTATTCCATCTGGTTCTCGCATCCTGCGATGGAGCAGATCATTTATTGGAATTTGGTGGACGGCTACGCATATGTGAACGATCCCGCAAAGATCAAGGATTCGCAGGGGGATATGACGATCGGCGAAAACGTGTATTACGGCGGCCTTTTCCGCTTTGATATGACGCCGAAGCCTGCCTTCCATGCTCTGCAAAATCTGATAAGGAAGAAATGGCATACCGAGGCAAAGCTTATGGCCGATGCCGACGGATGCGCAAAAATGCGCGGCTTCTACGGAACGTACGAGATCACCGTGGAAACCGAAAACGGCAGAAAAACGAGGGAAATTTCTCTCTCCAAAAACGGCGAAAGCAGCGTCGAAATTATTCTATAAGGAGAATTGTCATGCATTTTAACGATAAAGATGAAATCATAGCACTCACCCCGATGTGGAAGGGAGAAAGACTTCCGGACGGGCGCCCGAAGGTGGATGAGAAATATCTCAAGGCACTTCGCACGCTGACCTTGGAGGAGGTTTGGAAGCCCATTTTCGTGAAGGGATATGAAAGTCAGTTTGAAGGCAGACTGCAGACCTTACATACCGACGGAAGAAAGCTGATCGGCAGAGCCGTGACGGCGACCTACTGTCCCTACCGCCCCGATCTTGACGCCTTTACCAAGGACAAGGGACGTGAGGAAGGCAGAACGGGCACCTACAATCAGTGGGTGATCGACAATTTGATGGAATACGATGTGCCCGTGATCGATATGTACGACAAGATCTATAAGGGCACCTTCCTCGGCGGCAATCTGACCACCGCCTTGAAGAATAAAACCAAAAACGAAAACGGCGGCGCTGTGATCTGGGGCGGCGTGCGCGATACCGAGCAGATGCACAAGGTGGAAAACACGCAGGTGTATTTCCGCGGCATCGATCCCACGCCCATCCGTGATTTTATTATGACCGGCTACAACACGGTTACGCGTATCGGCAATGCGGTATGCCTCCCGGGTGACGTAGTGTTCGGCGCGGGCGGCGGCGTTCTTTTCATTCCTTCTCACTTGGTGGAGGAAGTGGTTGGCGGCGCGGCAAAAACGCAGGTGAAGGATCTTTTCGGCTTCGAGATGATCAGCCAAAATAAATTCACCACTGCGCAGATCGATAAGAATACCTGGACCAAGGAAATGCTCGATCTTTTGATGGATTTCATTGAAAAGGACGATCGCGCCGAGGCTTACCGAGGCCTTGACTGGTCGCAGGAATACGATTATGCAATCAACGGAGATCCGAGTGATACGCAGTCCGCACTTTAAAGGAGAAAACACTATGGAAGCAATGAAAAGAGAAATCGTTTTAAAAAGCTTTATTGAAAACAAGGATGAGATTGATCGCTATGTTAAAGAGGGAATTGAAAAATACCGCAAGGGCGATTTCAAATTGCATCTCGGTGCAGGAAAAAAGCAGGTGAAGATCACGCACAAGAAGCATTCCTTCCTCTTTGGAACGACGGCTTTTATGCTGGATTCCTTTGAAAAGCCCGAAAAGGAAACGGAATATAAGAAGCTTTTTGCAAATCTTTTCAATCAGGCCGTTGTGCCGCTGTATTGGTCGGATCTTGAGCCCGAGGAGGGAAAGCCGCGCTTTGAAAAGGACAGCGTGAATATCTACCGCCGTCCACCCGTGGATACGGTGCTCGAGTTTTGCGAGGAATACGGCATTGAGCCGAAGGGGCATTGCCTGCTCTGGAATGGTTTTTTGCCCAGGTGGCTTCTCGAAAAGGACGAGGCAGGGAAGAAGGCGGCGATCGAGCGCCGATTTGCCGAGATTGCGGCGCGCTATGCGGATAAGATCCCCTCGTTTGATATCGTGAATGAATCGGCTTCGAATTATTTTCGCGGCAAGAGAAATCTTTTTCCCGATTACGATCGCTACGGTATGCAGCTCGGCGCGAAGTATTTTCCGAGCAATATCAAGATCCTGAACGAGACCAACGGCGCGATCTGGACGAATTTCTTCAATCAGGGCGAATATATTCCCTTCAATATGCAGCTGCGCGAGTTTATCCGCGAGGGCGTTCCTTTTGACGAGATCGGTCTGCAGTATCATATTTTCATTCCGAGAAACGAAATTGAGGATCTTCGGGCGCACAATTCCTTCCTGCGCGCCGACGTGATGCTGGATGTGATGGAGCTTTTCAATTCCTATGGCTACCCGATGCATATTTCCGAGATCACGATCCCCTCTTATGCGGGCGCAATCCCCGAAAACGAGGAGATCCAGGCCTATCTTGCACAAACGCTTTATAAGATCTGGTTTGCCACCGAGCATATGAAATCCATCGTTTGGTGGAACCTTGTGGACGGCTATGCCGCCTATGCGCCGCTCGGAAGCGAGGAGGGCGAAAACCAATACGGCGGCGGTCTTTGCCGCTTTGATATGACGCCGAAGCCCTCCTATCTTGCCTTGGATCGCCTGATCAACGGGGAATGGCGCACGAATATCGAATGCGAATGCGAGGGGGATATTTCCTTCCGCGGCTTCTTCGGTGAATACGAGGTCGAAATCACGGACGGCGAAAAAACCGAGGTGCGCACCGTTTCGCTGACGGAAAACGGCACGCTTTGCGATCTGACAAAATAAGTCCCAAAGAAAGCAAAAAAATTCTCATAAAACGGCAATGCAGGTCTTGCGTTGCCGTTTTATTTGTTGTATAATAAAGGTAAATGCAATTTCTTTTTCGTTTTCTTGTAGAAAACGGGCTTGCGAAAAAAGAGGAGGAAGAAGCGGTGCCGCCTATCGTTGCTCAGATCATCGGTCTTTTGGCCGTTGTTTTGTTCTTTTCGAGTTATCAGCTAAAAACGCGTGTTGGCATTATCGCGATGAATTTCACCGCGCGCATTCTTTATACCGTGCAGTATCTTCTTCTTGGCGCAATTTCGGGCGCGGTGCTGGATATTATCGGCTCGCTTTCCTGCATTATCGCGGATCGGAGGGAGAGCCCCTTTGTGAAAAGGCATATGCGCCTCCTTTTCCTGCTTGTCAACGGTGCGATGATATTTGCGGGCGTTTTCATTGCTGTGCAGAACCGAAGCCTTGCGGATCTTCTGCCGCTTGTCGGCGTTCTTTTGCAAACGGGTGCCCTTTGGCTGAAAAATGAAAGGGCGATCCGCATCGTTTCTCTGGTCGGTGCGCCCTTCTGGCTTTCCTATAATCTGATCAGCCGCGCTTACGGCTCGGCCGTTGGCGACGCCTTAACGATCAGCTCCATTCTGGTGGCGCTTTTCAAATACCGCAAAAGGCAGGGGGAAAAGGAGAATAATAATGATCCCCGGGTATGAGATTTTTCTTTCGGCGCAGGGCGGAGCGGCCTCGTATGCCGAGGGCGAGGTGAAATTTCTTGCCGCTGAGGGGCGGTCGGATGCCGCCTTTGCAATGACCTTTGCCTTTCCCGAATGGGAGAAGGACGCCTATATTTTTCTGCCTGCCTGCGTATACGGAGGCAATCAAATGGAAAAGCGATACGGCGATTATCCCGTTTCCTATGCGCCCTCCGATCTTTCGGAGCACCCCGCGGCCGTGATTTCGGATATTCCTGCGCTTTCCCCCCTCGGAGAGGGAAAAATTGAAGTAACGGCGGCGGATCTTTCCGTGCCCTGCTTCGGCGTTTATTTCCGCGAAAGCGGGGCGGCGATCCTCGTTTTCACGGAGGCGCTTTGCAAGGATAAGCGCATCGGCTTTTCGGTGGAAAAGGGCCGCATTGCGGTGCAGTTTCCTGCTATGAGAGAAAGGGCGTATCGCATGTGCAACAGCGCCTATCCCTCGGCGGATAGCGGCTTTGCCGTTTGCAAGGGGGAAGCGGTGCGCACGAAGGTGCGTATTCTTCCGTTCGCCTGCGCCTCCTTGCCCGAATTTTTCTCCGTCTTTTTTGAAAATCGCCGCGCGCTTCTTTCGGATGCGCCGGTGCATCTTGCTTATACGCCGGCACTGCGCGAAAGCGTGGAGGCACATATGAACCGCGATTGCTTTAGCGGTGCATACTATTCCGAAATGAATAAAAACTTCAAGTGCGGCTGGGTTGGCGGTGCGCTTTCCGCGCTCGCGCTTCTCGGCTGCGGCACGGAGATCTCCCGAAAAAATGCGGAAAAAACGCTGGATTTCATGACCTCGCATACCTCGCCCGCAGGATTTTTCTATGGCTATTTTGCCGATGGGCGGAAGATGTATGACGGCGGAAGAATGCCGCATATGGAGGGCGCGATGCTCGTGCGCAAAAATGCGGACGGCCTTGCGGCGCTTTTAAAGATCCTGCTTCGCCATGGTGGCAAGGAAGCCTGGCGCAAGGCGGCAAAGCGGTGCGCAGACGGATTTCTCCGCATCTACGACCGCTATGGGCAGTTTGGGCACTATGTGCACATCGAAACGGGAGAAATGATGGTTGGCGGCACGGCAAGCGGTGCGGCGGCGATCGGTGCGCTTGCACTTGCGTTTCGCCTTTTCGGTGAGGAAAAATATCTTCGCACGGCGCGCTTGGCAGGCGAAAAATATTATGGGGATTTTGCGCGCTTCGGCATGACCTATGGCGGCCCTTCCGATTCCCTTTGCGCTCCCGATAGCGAAAGCGCATATGCGCTTCTTGAAAGCATAGTGCTTCTTTATGAATGTGATCGGGACGAAAAATGGCTCGAATATGCAAAGAATTGTTTGTATTATCTCTCCACCTGGGTGATGCCGTATGCCTTCCCGTTTCCGAAGGGGTGCGAATTTTCCCGTCTTTCGGTCAACACGGTGGGAAGCGTTTTTGCCAATGCGCAGAATAAGCATTCCTCGCCCGGACTTTGCACCGCCTCGGGCGATGCGATCTACAGGCTCTATCGCTATACGGGCGATCGGCGCATTTTGCGCTTGATTTTGGAGATCACCGCCTTTATTCCGCAGTGCGTCAGCACAGAGGCGCGGCCGATCTTTTCCCGTGATAAAGAGCCGCAAAGGCTTTTGGACGGCTGGATCTGCGAGCGTGTGAACACGAGCGACTGGGAGGGGGAGGAGGCTGTTGGCGGCGTTTTTGCCTATCCCTGCTGGCCGGCCACCACCTTGCTCCTTTGCTATGCGGAACTGATCCTTAACGAAGATTTTTTGCGCGATGCGCAAGATTTTTATGAAAAGTGAGGAAACGCTATGCTGGATAAATCCTTGCCCTATCACCCCCTGATAATGACGAAAACGGATACGGAAAATTATCCGCATTACGATCTGCCCGAGGGCTATTCCTTCCGCTTTTATAAGGAAGGAGATGAAATGCATTGGGCGCGCCTTGAATGCTCGCTCGGTCAATTTGATTCGGAGGAGGTCGGGCTTCGCGTTTTTTCCAAGGAATTTTTGGAGGATCAGCGGCTCTCCCTTTCGGAAAGAATGCTTTTCGTTCTGGATTCCGAGGGTAAGGCCGTTGCCACCGCCGCGCTCTGGGACGGCGATTTTCTCGGCGAGATTTTGCCGAGACTGCATTGGATTGCCGTGAGTGACGAATGCGCGGGCAAGGGCATTGCAAAGGCGATGCTTTCGCGCCTTTTGGAGCTATACAATGCGCTCGGCTACGAGGGCTTCCTCTATCTTCGCACGGGCACGTGGAATTATCCTGCGATCGGCATTTATAAGAAATTCGGATTTCTGCCGTATCTCGGCACGCGCTCACCCTTTGAAAACATAGTGGATGCGGATTTTGCCGAAAAAAACCTCGCGGCTTGGGCGGCCGTTGAGGAAAAGCACGCCCTTTACTCAAAGAGAAAATAAAAAAGAAACGGAGATCTTTTATGTATAACGAGCATTCTCTTGACACGCTATGTGCCGCGCTTGCCTATGCAATCGGCGTTGAGCCTCCGAAGGAGGCGGCAGAGAAAAACGCCGCGCTTTCGGAATTTATTGACCGCGCCTTTGGCGGCGGGAAGGCGGATCGCATCGTGATGTATAACCCCGATGCCATCGGCCAATGGATCTGGGAAAAATACCCCTATTTTTGCCGCGCCGCAGAAAAGCACGCGGAGCTGAAGCTTCCGCTTCTTTCGGTGATGCCCTCCGTTACCCCCGTTTGCTTCGGAACGATGTATACGGGCGCACAGCCCGCCGTGCACGGCATCCGCAAGTATGAAAAGCCCGTGATCACCATTGACACGCTCTTTGATGTGCTGATCCGCGCAGGCAAGAAGCCCGTTCTGATCACCTATGGCGATGCAAGCCTTGGCCGCATCTTCCTTGAGCGAAAAATGGATTATTTCCATTATGAGCCCGGCAGGGAGGAGGACGCCAACGCCAAGGCCGTGGAGGTGCTCCTTGAGGATAAATATGACTTTATCGTGATCTATAACGGAAACTATGACAGCGTGATGCATAAATTCGGCCCCGAGAGCCCCGAGGCGATCGGCGAGCTTCGTGCCAACTGCCATTTCTTCGGCATCCTTTGCAAGCTGATCGAGACGCACTATAAAAAGCACGATACCCTCGTTGGCTTTGCGATGGATCACGGATGTCACGAGATTGATGGAAATTGCGGCTCACACGGCCTCGATATGGAGGAGGATCTCAACATCCTGCATCTCTATAAGGCCTTCCCGAAAAGCATCTGAAAAAAACTTGGCGATATTTCGCCATAAAGAGGAGATACTATGAATACCTTGAAGTTTGAAAAGGGAAATACCCTCGTCGTTGCGCACAGAGGTCTTTCGGGCATCGAGCGCGAGAATACCAACGCGGCCTTCGTTGCCGCCGCCAACCGCTCCTATTACGGTATTGAAACGGATTTTCGCCGCACGGCGGACGGAAAATTCATCATCAGCCACGATCAGTCGCTCAAAAGAGTCAGCGGCGAGGATGTGAATGTGGAGGCGGTCAGCCTTGCCGTTTCTCAGAGCGTTGTGCTCTATGATAAGGACGATACGAAAAACCGCGCCGATCTGCGCCCTGCCAGTCTTGAAAACTATATTTCCATCTGCAAAAAATACGAAAAGCATTGCGTTCTGGAGCTGAAGTCGGTTTTCACCGAGGAGGAAACGGCGGATTTTATCCGCATCATCCGTGCGCTCGGATATTTCGAAAGCGTGACCTTCATTTCCTTTATTTATGAAAACCTCGAAAAGATCCGCGCCATTGAGCCTGCGGCCTCGGTGCAGTTCCTCTTCTCGGAGCTGACGGAAGAGATTCGAGAGAAGGTGAAGCGCGATCGCTTTGATGTGGATGCCTATTTCAAGACGCTCACGAAGGAGGCCATCGACGATTTCCATCAGGCGGGTCTCAAGGTCAATTGCTGGACGGTGGATCTGCCCGAGGATGGCGAAAGGCTTGCTTCTTGGGGCGTTGATTTCATTACGACCAATATAATGGAATAAGGCGCGCCCGCGTCCTTGCACGAGGTTGGGCTTTGGATTTTAAACAGTAACCTACAAAAGAGAAAGGGAATAAAAGATGAACGAGAAAATTATTCGTGCCGTTGAAAAGCACAGAGATCTGATTTTAGAGGCGGAGCGCTATATCTGGAAGCACCCCGAAACGGGCTACCGCGAGGTGGTTACGGGCAAATATATGGAGGAAAAGTTTCGCGCGCTCGGCTATGAGCTGACGCTTGCGGGAAATATCCCCGGCTTTGTGACCGAGCTGGATACGGGCAAGGAGGGCCCGACCGTTATGATCCTCGGCGAGCTGGATTCGCTGATCTGCCCCAACCATAAGGATAGCGATCCGAAGACGGGCTACGTGCACGCCTGCGGCCATAATGTGCAATGCGCAACCCTGCTTGGCATCGCCGCCGCTCTGAAGGAGGACGGAATGCTGGAAGGACTTTCGGGAAAGATCCGCCTTTGCGTTGTTCCTGCAGAGGAGCTGATTGAGATTGGCTACCGCCTTGGCCTTAAAAAGAAGGGCGAGATCCGCTATATGGGCGGCAAGGGCGAATTCCTTGCGCGCGGTCTTTTTGACGGCGTGGACGTTGCCTTTATGGTGCACGCCTCATCGAATTTCGGCGTGACGGGCGGCAGCGTTGGCTGCCTTGCGAAGACGATTCATTATAAGGGCGTTTCTGCGCACGCGGGCGGCTCGCCCTGGAACGGCGTGAATGCGCTTTATGCCGCAATGCAGGGCATCAATGCGGTGAATGCCTTGCGCGAAACCTTCAAGGAGGCAGATCTGATCCGCTTCCATCCCATCATCACGCACGGCGGCGAGGCTGTGAACGCCATTCCCGAGCGCGTGACGGTGGAGACCTATGTGCGCGGCGCAAGCTTCGATGCGATCCTTGCCGCCAATAAGCGCATCAACCGCGCTCTTGCCGGTGCGGCACTCTCCATCGGCGCGCAGATCGAGATCGTGGATATTCCCGGCTATGCACCGCTCCTGAACGATAAAACCCTTGCCGAGCTTGCCAAGAGCGCGGCGGACGATATTATTCCCGAGGAGAATTTCTTCTTCCATAGAAATATGGGAACGGGAAGCACGGATATGGGCGACCTTTGCTGTGTGATGCCCGTTATTCATCCTTATAGCGGCGGTATCACGGGAAAGAGCCACGGCGATGACTACTGCGTTGCAGATCCCGAGCGCGCCTGCATCAAGAGCGCCGAGTTCCAGATCCGCCTGCTCTCGATGCTTCTTGAAAACGGCGGCGAGCGCGCAAAGCAGATCAAGGATAATTATCAGCCCCTCTTTGCATCCAAGGAGGAATATATCGCTTATGTGGATGCGATCAACCGCGAGGGCGATGTGATAAACTACCGCGAGGATGGATCGATCGAAGTGAAGTTTTGATAAAAAGTAAATAAAGGTATACAAAAACCGCCGCTTGCAGATCGCAAACGGCGGTTTTTTTGATGTGAAATGTTTTTTGTTTTTTTAGATCGGCAGAGAAAGGCTGGGAGATGCGATCTGGCGCTGGCGCACCCAAGTGAAGGTGCCGCCGATCTTTCCTTCCATATCGGGGCGGTAGGGAAGTCTTGCCTCCTCCAGCTCCTCGAGGCGATCGATCTTGCCTGCAAGGTAGGCATCCAGTCTTTCCTTCGTGCTTACGAAGCGCTGGAGCATACCGCCGTAGCGGATATCGTGAAGCTCCCATCCAAAGGGCTTATTGAAGGCGAAGAAGGCCTTCTTATGCGCCTCGGCGAGGGCACGGATGCGGCGGTGGATTTCCTCGCATTCGGCCGAGAGAGCGGCAATGGCCGTCTTGTCCTTTGCATCGTATGCCTTTTTCAGGCGAACGCCGAAGTCGGCTTTCTTTTCCAGAAGCTCTGCAAGGCGCAGAAGCTGGAGGAAGATCGGGGAAAATTCCTTCTGCTTATCGGCAACGGCGCGGATCTTTTCGGCGACGCCGCCGTAGTATGCGCCGAAATCGGCATCGGCGGGGATATGCGCATCCACAAGGGGGATCATCGGGTCGTTATAGCAAAGAGCGCGGGTGGCGCAGAAGGCCTCCTCCGTTGGATGCTCCAGCTCTTCAAGGAGCATAAAGTCATCAAGATCGAGGCCGCCTGTTGCATCGGCAAAGCATTCCTTCACGCTCTCTTCGTCGTATTTACCGATATAATCCATATCGGCAAACCAAGCCATACCTGCGAGCGTCAGCATAATCGAGCCCTCGGAGCCGTTTGTCCAAACGGTGGCCATAACCTCCTTGATTCCGTTGCGAAGGGCGGAGGAAAGCGCGCTGATCGTGCACTTCTTGGAGATTGCATAGTTGGGAGCAAAGCCGCTCCAGATCCAAACGCCGCCGGCGAACATCGTTTCGCCCGGCATTTTTTTGTGCTCGGCGAAGATCTTATCGTAGTTTTCGCCGCCGAGGTCGCCATAGGACCAGAAGACGGGGCGGATGCCGTGGCACTTTTCTCCGATATCGTCGGGCAGGACGACGCGGGGATCAAAGCAACGGAAGTTCGGGAGCTTTTCTCCGTAGAAATGGAAGATCATATCGCTCCACATCATCGGCTCAAAGCCGCGCTCCTTCAGCATAGGGCCGAGGCGCGCAAGGTGCTTGAAGAAGAGGTCGCCCTTCGTTGCATAGCCGTTTTGGTGCAGATATGCACCGAGGCCGAGGTCATCCGATTCGTCAAGACCGATATGGATCTTCTTGGTGGTGAAGGTTTCGGCAATGGTATCGAGAATTTCGCCGAGGAATTTATAGGTTTCCTCCGAGCCGACATTCAGCGTCCAATGCGTGTCCTTATAGGCGCCCGTGGCGGGCCATTGGAGCACGGCGCTCATATGGCTGAGAAATTCGAGGCATGGAATCAGCTCGATGCCGAGATTTTTCGCGTATGCATCCAGCTCCTTCACCTCTGCGATAGTGTAGCGGCCGCGCATATAGCCGAAGTAGGGGCGCGTGGGGATCTCAAGGATATCCTCGGTATAGAGCATATACATATTCTGTCCCATCAGCGCCATCTTGCGCATCATAAATTTCACGCCGTCCACCGTCAGAACATTGCCGCGCGAAACATCCACCATTGCGCCGTTTAGAAGGAATGCGGGATGCTCCTCCACGGAAAGTGCCTCGCCGGATTTCATAGCGGCAACGAGCTTTGCAAAGCCGCGGTGCGCGCGTGCCTTGCCGCCGCCATAGGTGAGGTTTGCCTCCTTGCCTTCAAGCGAAACGGAGAGGATATCCTCCTCTGCGGTCTTGACGGTGACGGTCAGATCGGGAGCACAGCAGGGGCAGCAGATCTCTGCGCCGATTTCGGGAAGGAGAAGAGAGAGGCTTTCCTTCAGCTCTTCGCCGCCGATGAGTTTGATCTTAAGCATAACAAAACTCCTTTTGCATATGTTTATTTACAAAATATGGTTTTTAAGTGAGCGCGTTGGGGGTGGCAAAAACGCTTGCACCCTGCCATTTGAAGAGCTCGCCGATCGCACCTGCGGAGCCGAGAAGTGCAAGACGGGGCGCCTCCAATTCCTCAATGCAGTCGATCTCTTTTGCAAGATATTCGCCGATGCGCTCCTTGCAGGTTTCAAAGCGGCCGATGAGGCGGCCGTATCTTCCGTCGTGCAGCTCCCAGCCGAAGGGGCGGTTATAGATATGGTAGGAGCGGCGGTGCGCCTTATGCAGGGCGCGGAGCTTTTCAATAAGCGCGTCGCATTCCGAGACAAGGGCGGCGAGGGCTTTTTTGTCGTTTGCCTTATAGGCCGCCGTGAGGCGCAGACCGAAGTCTGCCTTGCTTGCCAGCGCATCCGCAAGCGCGGCGAGCGTTTTGAAGGAGGGGGCCATAAAGCCCTGCCGATCCGCCACGGCCGAGATTTTTTCCTTCAGCGCGCCATAGTGCTCAGCGAGGTCTGCGCCCTCGGGAATATGCGCATCTGCCAGACCGTAAAGCGGATCGTTATAAAGCAGGCCGCGCGTGGCCGAGAAGGCGTCCGCCGTCGGGTGCTCAAGTCCCTCAAGGAGCATCAGATCGTCATAGGAAAGAAGGGTTGCATAGGCAAAGCATTCCTTCACGCTTTCCTCGTCATATTCGCCGATATAGTCAAAGTCGGCATACCAGGCAAGTCCAGCGAGTGACTGCACGAGTGCGCTTTCCGAGCCGTTGTTCCATATGGTGGCGAGCACCTCGCGCGTTCCCATCTTTTTGCAGGCGCGCAGGGCAGGAAGCGTGTTTTTCAGCGAGTGCGAATAGATGGGGGCAAAGCCGCTCCAGAGCCAAACGCCGCCTGCAAACATCGTGGGCGTTCCGAATTTTTTATGCTCGGAGAGACATTTTTCGTAGTGCGCCTGCTTTGCACAGTAGTAATCCCAGAAAACGGGGCGGATGCCCTGCGCCTTTTCTCCGATGTCGTCGGGAAGGGTCACGCGGTCATCAAAATCTCCGAAGTCGGGAATATCCTTGCCTGCAAGGCGGAAGAACATATCGCTCCACATCATCGGCTCAAAGCCGCGCTCGCGAAGCATCGGGGCGATGCGCGCAAGATGCTGAAAATAAAGCTCCTCGCGCGGAATATAGCCGTAGGTATCCAGCGCCTTACCAACGCCGAGATCGTGCGTTTCGTCCATTCCGATATGGATCTTCTTCGTTTTGAAGCTTGCCTTCACGGTGTCGAGAATTTTCCCGATCAGCGCATAGGTTGCATCCGCGCCGACGAGAAGGGCAGAGGCCGTGTCCTTATAGGGGGCGGTGGCTCTCCAGCGAAGCATTGCGCTGAGGTGGCCGAGAAGCTGAATGCAGGGAACGAGCTCGATACCGAGCGTATCGGCATAAGCATCCAGCGCGCGGATTTCCTCAACGGTATAGCGGCCGCGCAGATGTCCGAAATAGGGGTAGCCCTCCACCTCAAAGATGTCCTCGGCATAGAGCATAAACTGGTTCATACCCATCAGAGCCATCTTGCGCATCATATATTGGATCGTTTCGATCTTCAGAACATTGCATCGGGAAACGTCGGCCATTGCGCCGTTGGTTTCGAAAATGGGATGCTCCTCGGCCGTCTCGGCATTCTTGCCCGCCCTTTTCCAGGCGATCAGCTTTGCAAAGCCGCGATAGGCGCGTGCCTTTCCGCCGCCGTAGGTCAGGGTGGCATTTTTGCCGTCAAGCGAAACGCGGAGAATGTCCTCTTTTGTCTCGGTTACGGTCACGGTCAAATCCGCACAGCGCGTGCAAAGCGAGCAGTCAAGCTCGGGAAGAAGGAGCGAAAGCCCCTCCGTCAGCGCCTCGGCGCCGATCAGCTTTATTTTCATAGGCAGTCCTCTTTATTTTTAATCTTTTTTTATTTTAGCATAGCGCTTTAGCGTTGTCAATCGTTGCAGGGATTAAATTTTCTTTATCACGATAAGATAGCTTGCGTATGGCGACATTTCAAGCAACAGATCAAAATCCGGGGAGGTAACGGTCTGCTCGCGCACGCATTCGATTTCTCTTAGCGAAGCGCGAAGAGCGCCGTTCCGTTTTCCTCCGTATCAAATGTGATTTTATCGGTCAGCACATCCGAAAAATCTGCGCCAAGGACGGCAGAGACCTGCATTTTCTTTGGCAGAGAAAGCGTTTTTCTTCCGCCCGCCTTGGAATGCAGAGCAATATAGCCGTATCCGAGGTAAACGACCTCGCCGAGTGCGCCGTAGGTATGAATGCCGCTTTCCTCAAAGAAGGCGCGCATCTCTTCGGCAGAGAGCGCGGGATGCTCGGCCGCCGCCGTGAGATAGGGGATATTCAATTTCTTGCAAAGCGCGATGGCGCGCTTTCCCGCCTCGGAGGGGATCGGGAAGGGGAAGACGGCGGCCTTGTAGTTTTTTAAGAGTGCGGGGGCATCCTCCACGGTGATCGAATCAAAGGGAACGCCCGTCTTGCCGAGCGCCGTTCTCGTTTCCACGATGCCCGAAAGCTGGGCGGAGGCGTTAAAGAGCGCAGAGGTGCTTTCCTCGTCCGCGAAAAAGGCAACCTCGGGGCGCGGTGCGTTTTCGGGGAGCCCCTCCGACGTGGCAAGGTCATAAAGGTGCTTCATTTTTTTAAGATCCCGCATCAGATCCTTGTCGGCAAACCAGCCGCCCCACATATCAAACCACCACACGGCCGAGGCCTTGGTGATCTGATGGGCAAAGCACTTATGCAGGGCGAGGCGGGAGAGGGCAACCGTCGGCGGGCCAACCCAGAGGGAGGAGCCGTCGTCTGCACGATACATATCGTCGGGAAATTCGCCGGGGCGGCATTCCTGAATGCTTTTGGTGAGATAGGTGCGGATATCGCACTCGATAAAGGGGAGCTTGCCGTGCGCCTTCACGGAATCGACGGGGATCATATCCGCCCAGTCCATACCGAAAGAGCGGCCGCCCACATAGGCGTTCGGCGAAGAGAAGAAATCAAGGTTTCCCGATCGGAGCAGGGGCATAAGGCCGTAGGTGCCGTTCAGCACGCTGTTGTACGGCCCCTCGTAGGTATAGCCGTAAAAGGCGCCGACGATCTGCTCACCGCCCGTGGCTCTCTTGATCACCTCGGCAAAGCGATCCAGCGTTTCGGCAACGGAGAGATTTGCGAATTTTGCATAGGCGCGGGCGGCCTCGTTTTCGTTTTCCGCTTTTTCGCGGGAGATGAAATCCTCGGCGCGGGGGAGCGCGGCGGCCTTGCTATGGGATTTTTTCAGGTAGGCATCGAAATATTTTTTCGCGTTTTCCGAAAGGCTTCCGTTTCCGTCGTGATGAAACCATTCCTGCGTTTGCCCGCCGCAGATCTGCCAGCCGCCGATGCGGTGCGCATAGGGTGCTTCCTTGATATGGGAAACGAAGCGGGAAATCAGGTCAGCGCCGTCTCTGCGAAAGGCCTCGGAAAAGAGCATTTCTCTATTTCCGCCCTTGACGGTGGGCACGGTCTCCTCGGGGTGGCTCTCGATCCATTTGCGGGGCATACTGACGTAAAGGCGAGGAAAAATCACAGCATCGGGGCAGAGCGAAAGGATTTCTTCAACCCCTGCCTCAAATTCCGAATAGTCCTCCTTTTCGCCCTCGAAAACGCCAACGCGAAAGGGCGTGAACCCCGTCGCGGCGCTATTGATCGGCAGGGCGGTGAAGGATGCATTCACAAAAAAGATGCGATAGCCCGCTTCGATAAAATCCGCATAGCAGTTTCGCTCACCGAAATAGGTGGTGTATGCCATCGCGGGCAGCTCTTTTCCCTCAATATAAAGGCGCGGAGTGCCGTTTTTCATCCGGATTTCGCTCTTCAGCATTTGTTTTTCCCCCTTGTGCGGAGCGTTTTCAATCTATGCTTTTATTTTAGCACGGAAAAAGGAAAATTGCAACCAACGCGTAGTTGTTGTTTTTTCATTGCAAGGAGAAAGCAAGGGTTGTTTTTTTGGTCGGATTTTCGTTTTTTCGTTGACGGCGGGAGAGAAATGTGGTAAAATAAAGAAAAGAAAACGAAAGGGAGGCGGTACGGATGCGGTTTGATAAAGAGAGCGGCGAGATTTCGGTTTCGCTCACCGAATGGGTGATGCTTGCGCGGCGCGGCATCAGTACGGCCCAGCCCGTGGACGGGGAGGAGGCGCTTTCGCCCTCTCTGCGCTATGCTCTGAAGACGGCGATGCCCGATGCCAAGGAGGAGAAGCTCTTCTTTTCCTTCGAGGGAGAGGGAGATGTGCGCTTTGGCCTGCACGCAACGGTGCAGCATATCGGTCTCGATTCGGTCACGGTGGCGCGCGGCGTGGAGGGTGAGCCGAAGCGGCCGCCGAAGGCGCTCGTTCAGCAGGTGCGCGGCGAGGGGTATACCGCCGCTTATATGTATGCAAAAATCGCTTCGCTTTCGCGGGTGAAGCTGCGCACGCTTTATATCAATCCCGATACGCTGGCCTTTGTGGAGCGGCTGGAAAATCTATCCATAGCAAAGCTTGAGGAGTTTTTTCAAAAATGCCGCGCGGCGGTGGCGCTGTATGCGCGCCCCGCGATTGACCGCGTGATGAAAAGACTGCCTTCGCTTGCCGCCGTTCCTTTCCCGTACGGAACGATGCGCGAGGGGCAGAATGCCTTCGTGCACGGCGTTTATCGCGCGATCTCAAGGGGGATGACGCTTTATGCCGAGGCGCCCACGGGCATCGGAAAAACCGTTTCCTCTCTCTATCCCGCGCTCCGCGCTCTCGGAAAGGGAAAGTGCGATAAGGTTTTTTATTTGACACCGAAAACCACGATTGCATACAGCGCCAGAGATTGCTTGAAGGATCTGGAGGCCAAGGGCGCGATTCTGCGCGCCGTGATCCTTTCGGCCAAGGAGCGCATTTGCCCGCATAAGATGATCTGCCGCGAGGGGGCAGACCTATGTGAGATGAGCGAGAATAAGCGCCTGACGGAGGCCGCCCTTTGGCTCTATGATCACGCGCCCTGCGTTGTCGAGGAGAGGGATCTTCTTTTGGCGGCGACGAAATTCTCCGTTTGTGCGCACGAGCTTTCGCTCTGCTATTCCGAGCTTTGCGACGTTGTGATCTGCGACTTCAATTATCTTTTCAACCCCGTGGTTTATCTGAGGCGCTTTTTTGACGATGGCGGCCGCTATGCCTTCCTCGTGGACGAGGCGCATAATTTGCCCGACCGAGCCTCGGAAATGTATTCCGCTTGCATCAGCGAAAACGAGATTTTGGGCGAGGGGATTTTGCTCGATGCGCATTCCGCTCTACGAAAAGAGATAGAAAATGCAAACAAAACATTCCATAATATCCTTTATCCCTTAGTAAAAGAGAACATTCGCAAGGATGAAGAGGGCACAGAGATCGGCTTTGCGCACGGCAGAGATCTGCCCGAGGCGCTTTTTCCCTTGGTCGAGGGGCTTCTCAAGGCCGCGGAGGAAACGCTTTTCTCCTCCTTCGGGAAAAAGAGCGATGCCGAGCTTCGCCCCTTAAAGGATTATTATTATCGGCTGAAGCGCTTTTTCGGAATTCTCGGAAGGTTTGATGGCCGTTATGAATACTTCGTTTTCCTCGAAGAGGGCGCGCTTTCGCTGAAGCTCTTCTGCATTGATCCCTCGGGCGTGATCCGCGAGAGGATCGAGAAGGGGCATAGCGCCGTCTTCTTTTCGGGAACGCTCACGCCGATCGATTATTATAAATCCGTGCTCGGCGGCGAAGGAGAGATCCTTGCCGTGCCATCACCCTTCGTGCGTGAGCAGATGTCCATTTCCATTATGGATAAGATCAGCACGCGGTTTTTGCAGAGGGAGGATACGCTTCCCGCCGTTTTGCGCGTGATCGCGGCAACGGTTTCCGCGAAGCGCGGGCATTATATGATCTTCACGCCGTCCTTCGCCTATAACGAGGCGCTTGCCTCGGCCTTCCGCGCAAAATATCCGAAGATCCGCGTTCTGGAGCAGACGAAAACGATGAAAACCGAGCAGAGGCAGGCCTTTCTCGATGCCTTCCGCGAGCAAAAGGAGGGGTATCTCGTTGCCTTTTGCGTGATGGGCGGCATTTATGCCGAGGGAATTGATCTTGCGGGAGATTCGCTGATCGGCGCCGTCATCGTCGGTACGGGGCTTCCCGGCATCAGCTATGAGCGCGAGGCAATGGCCGCTTATTACGATGAAAAATATGAGGCGGGCAAGCAGTACGCCTATATTTATCCCGGCTTCCACCGCGTTTTGCAGGCGGCGGGGCGCGTGATCCGAAGAGAGAGTGATCGCGGCGTGATCGTGCTGATTGACGACCGTTTTTCGGATCCTCTTTATAAAAAAAGCGTGCCACAATTGTGGCACGGCCTGAAATTCGTTTCGGATGCAAAGGCTTTGCGGATGCTTCTCGATCAGTTTTGGGCGCAATAAAGGCTTAGTAGAAGCGGCCGCTTTGCTTGTCAAGGCGCGCCGCTTGCTTTGTTTCCCATAGCACGCGCCCGCTTCGGGAGAGCGAGAGGGCGGCGGTGAGGCGATATCTGCCCTTGTCCTCGGCAAGCGAAAGTGAAAGAGAGAGAAGCAGGGGGCGGTGCAAAAGATGCTTTTTCGGATTTTCGTTTTCCGAGTAGCGCGCGGCAAGCCTTGGGAGTGCCGCCTCGGCGCATTTTTCTATATGCGCAAGAAGCCCGCCGATCTGCGCGCCAATGCGCTCCCCCGCCCGCCCCTTTGGCAGATCGGGGAGGACGGCCTCCGTGATCAGATGGCAAACGCCGTTATGCAAAAATTCTTGCCGCTCCACCCTCTGCGCCCTCCGCATTTTTCCGTTTCTTGATCTTATGCGCGGGCAGGGGAAAATATGAAGAAAAAGCCTTTCGCAAGACATTCCCCTGCGGGAGGAGAGGCAACGGATTCGGAACGGAAATTTAAAAGGAGGTACTGAAAAATCAATACCTCCGAGGTTTTTGCTTGGTTCTCCGAAAGAGAAAGCCGCAATGCTTTTTTCGTTTGGTTCTTTGAAAGCGATAGCCCGAAAGGGCTTTTTTATTTTTTCTGTTTTTGGCAGGCCTCGATAAATTCCTCGAAAATGCGGCGATTGTCCGCATCCACGGTATAAAGCCGCTCGGGATGCCATTGGTAGCCGCGCAGATAAGGATGCGCACCGTGCGTGAAGGCCTCCACGATGCCGTCCACCGCCGTTGCGGTGACCGAAAGCACGCTTGCCACATCCTTGATCGCCTGATGATGAAAGGAATTGGCCGCCATACGCACCTTGCCCCGAGAAAGCGATTGCAGAACGCTTCCCTGCGAGATAAGAACGTCGTGCCAGGGGACACCCGACGGCGCCGTTTGCTTATGGAGGATCTCGGTTTCATATTCCGATGGAATATCCTGATAGAGCGTGCCGCCCAGCGCCACATTGATGACCTGCATTCCGCGGCAGATGGAGAGGATGGGCTTTTTGGATTCTATCGCGCGGGAAAAAAGAGCAAGCTCAAAGCGGTCTCTGTATTCAAAAACAGCTCCGCAGGTGCTCTTCTTTTCCTCGCCGAAATAGGCGGGATCAATATCCGCGCCGCCCGTGAAAACGAAGCCGTCGCAAAGCGCAACGAAATCGTCTATCGTTTCCGCGTTCTCCGTATAGGGGAGCGGAAAAGGAATTCCTCCCGTATCCGCGATGGCGCAAACATAGGAATTTTTGAGCCGCGTTAGCTTTTCCTCTGTCACCTCTGTGGTGAGGCCGATGATAGGCTTCATTGACTGTCTCCCTTTGGATTTTAGATCGTTTTTTAAATAATTGTTTGCAATTTTTGCAAAATCAGCGGCGCCAATATTTTCTATCCAAGGAACGGTACATAATGGCTTCGCCGATATGATCGGCCTCAATCTTCTCCGATCCATCCAGGTCGGCGATCGTGCGCGCCACGCGGAGAATGCGGTCGTGTCCGCGTGCGGAGAGGCCGAGGCTATCGAAGGCCTCGCGCATCAGATCCTTTGCCTCCTCGGTGATCTCGCAATATTTATGCAGCTGCGCGGGCGTCATTGCCCCGTTGAGAACGGCAGATGCATCCCCGGCGCTCGAGAGGCGCTTTTGGGCGAAGGCGCGCGCGGCGTTCACGCGGGCGCGGATCACGGCAGAGGGCTCGCCATCCGGCTGACCGCCGGAGATCTCGTCATAGGAAACGGAGGGGAGCTCGATGATAATATCGATGCGGTCGAGCATTGGGCCGCTGATGCGATCCAGATACTTGCGCACCGCGGTGGGACTGCAGGTGCATTGGCGGGTGGGGTCTCCGAAAAAGCCGCAATGGCAGGGATTCATTGCGCAAACGAGCATAAAGCGCGAGGGGAAGGTGACCTTGGCGCTTGCGCGCGTGACCGTGACCTCTCCGTCCTCCAGCGGCTGGCGAAGCGCCTCCATCACTCTTTTTGGGAATTCGGGAAGCTCGTCGAGGAAGAGAACGCCCGTGTTGGCAAGCGAAATTTCGCCCGGCTTCGGGTTCGTTCCGCCGCCGATGATGCCGATGGGCGTCACGGTATGGTGCGGAGAGCGGAAGGGGCGGCGGCAGATGAGGTCGGTTTTCAGCGTGCCCATCACGGAATGCACCTTCGTTGCCGAGATCGCTTCCTCAAAGCTCATATCGGGAAGGATCGAGCCAAGGCGCTTGGCAAGCATTGATTTTCCCGAGCCGGGAGGGCCGATCATCAGCACGTTGTGGCCGCCTGCGGCCGCAATTTCAAGGGCGCGCTTAGCCTTTCTCTGGCCGCGCACCTCGGAGAAGTCCTCCTCTCCATCGCGGCGGGAAAGACGCGCGGGATCAAAGCTCGTCGGCGTTGGAGCGATCGGCTCCTTGCCGAGAAAATGGTTGACGAGGGCGCGAAAGCTCTTCACTCCAAAGACCTTGATGCCTGCAACCACGGCGGCCTCCGCCACATTCTCCTCGGGAACGAAAATCTCCTTTTTGCCGATGTCTCTTGCGTGCACGCACATTGGGAGAACGCCGTCCACGCGGCGCACCTCGCCCGTCAGCGAAAGCTCGCCGATCAGCGTTTTATCCGAAAAATCAAGGTCGCGGGGCAGAATGCCGTGGCATTGAAGCACCGAGGTGAGGATGGCAATATCAAAGGCCGTTCCCTCTTTTTTGCGGTTTGCCGGCGCGAGATTGACGCAGAGATCCAGCGGCGGAAACATAAAGCCGCTGTTTTCGCAAGCGGAGCGAACGCGGTTTTTTGCCTCCTTCACGGCCGCATCCGGCAGACCGACGAGGTCAAAGGCAGGGATGCGATCCCAAGCACTGCATTCCACCGTTACCTCAAAGCCCTCGATGCCGACGAGGCCTGCGCTATATATTCTTGAAGTCATATGGCGTCCTCCAAAATTTACTACCTATATTATAATGGAAATCGAAGAAGAAATCAAGACGATATTGACAATCCCACCGAAATCTTTTATAATAAATATCGAAAAAAGCAAGAAAGTGCGAGGATATGCAATGAGAATACTTCTGATCCGTCACGGCGACCCCGATTATGCAATCGACGGGCTGACCGAAAAGGGCAAGCGCGAGGTGAAGCTTCTGGCAAAAAAGCTTTCGAAGGAGAAAATCGATAAGATTTATTGCTCCCCGAGAGGCCGCGCGTTGCGCACCGCTGAGCCCACGGCCGAGGCGCTGGGAATGGATATTGAGATTCTGCCCTTTATGCGCGAATTCAATGTGAAAAGGGTGCGGCTTCCTTATATGGAGGAGTCTGCCATTCCGTGGGACATTCTGCCTTCCTTTATCAACGAAAGCATCGGTGCCTATGAGCCGACGGCTTGGCAGAATTTGCCGCATATCAAAAATTCCGAGGTTTTTGAGGAATATCAGTCGGTTTGCCGCGCGTTTGACGAAATTCTTGCGCGCCACGGCTATGAGCGCGAGAGCTATAACTACCGCGCCGTGCGCCCAAATCACGATACGATTGCGATCTTCTGCCATTTCGGCGTGATCGCCGTTGTGCTTTCGCATCTGATGAATTGCTCACCCTATTCGCTCTGGCAGCATACCTGCGCTCTGCCCACTTCGGTCACGACGGTTTATACCGAGGAGAGAAGAGAAGGGGTTGCTTTGATGCGCGCGGCGGGCTTCGGTGATGTTTCCCATCTCTATGCCGAGGGGGAGCCGCCCGCTTTTGCGGCGAGATTTTGCGAATGCTTCACGGACGATACGGAGCACGGCGAGGAATAAAAAGCTTTATTCGCAAAAAAAGAGACGCTTTAGCGTAGTTCCCTTAAGGACACTACGCAACTATGATCGCCTGCGGCGAGCTTAGAGTTATGATTGGCTGCGCCAAGTTGTGATGTGCCTTCGGCACAGTTTGAAGAAATAAGGCGATCATATCATAACGTTTGCGAAGCAAACTCATAACGGTGAGCGAAAGCAAACCTCATAACTTGTAATTAAAAATAGCTTTTGTGTCCACAAATGCAGTGCTTGTCAGGAAAAATGACAGGGTATAGATGAACATAAAAAGGCTCCCTTGTGCAAAGGGAGCTGGGCATGTTATAATACGAAGTGCAACACCCTCGTAAAATAAAGATTAAACAATAGAATAATAAATTTGTATTTTTGAGAGAAAGGCGTAGCCTTGAACGAAAAAATACAAATTTGCGCAAAAGAATAGACTTCATGCCTTC
>JAZTWU010000012.1:0-7133 GCA_045636085.1 Eubacteriales bacterium | reverse complement strand
CTTCCTAAGCCCGCTTGGGCCCCCGACTTCCTACCATCTCGGGATCGAGCGCCGATGTAGGCTCGTCGAAGAGAATTACCTTGGGATTCATAGCAAGAGCGCGAACGATAGCAATTCTCTGCTTCTGGCCACCGGAAAGCTTATGCGGCGCGTGATGCGCGTAATCCTCCATACCGACAGCAGAGAGCGCGGCACTCACGCGGCGGCGGATCTCCTCTCTCGGCAGGCCGAGATTTTCGGGGCCGAAGGCAACATCCTCCTCCACGACCGTGGCGACCAGCTGATTATCGGGATTCTGAAACACCATACCGACCTTCTCGCGAAGATCAAAGGTATCCTCCTCCGAAAAGTCCTCAGCCGTTACCTCGCGGCCGAGAATAAAGAGCCTTCCCTTCGTGGGGGAAAGGATCATATTGCAAAGCTTGGCAAGAGTGGATTTACCCGAGCCGTTATGCCCGAGGATCGCAATGTATTCGCCCTCACGAACGGAAAACGAAACATCGCTCACGGCGGGAGGCGCATCCTGCGCACCGCCCTCGTCCTCATATGCATAGGTCAGATGCTCTGCTTTAATGACAATTTTTTTATCTTCCAAAAAGTTCTTTTCCATATATTTCCCAGCCTTAAAAATCAAAAGCAAACGCGGACGCTCGAGCCGCAGGGCAATGCGTATCCGCTCTGCTTCACAGGCAAACCAAGCTCGTCTGCCTCAATTTTTCCACCGAATTTCTCACAAATACGCAGACCGACGATATACTTCATCGTGGAAGCGGAGAGCCCCGTCGTATAAGAATTGAGAAGATAGAAGAGGGGCTTTTGAGAGAGAACGCGCGAGGTGAGCGCAACGAAATCATCGATGCTCTCCTCGATCTTCCAGACCTCTCCCGTGGGGCCTCGGCCATAGGAGGGCGGGTCGATAATGATACCGTCATAGAAGCTTTCGCGGCGGATCTCGCGCTCAATAAACTTCTTGCAGTCATCCACGATATAACGGATCGGCGCATCTGCAAGTCCCGAAAGGCGGGCGTTTTCCTTAGCGGCCGCAACCATTCCCTTCGAGGCATCCACGTGGCAGACCGAGGCGCCGGATTTTGCCGCCGCGACGGTGGCACCGCCGGTATAAGCGAAGAGATTCAGCACGCGGATGGGGCGCCCTGCTCCCTCGATCAGAGAGCGGAACCAATCCCAGTTTGCCGCCTGCTCGGGGAAAAGCCCCGTATGCTTAAAGCCCATCGGCTTGATCTGGAAGGTGAGATCCCGATAGCCGATCGTCCAAGCCTCGGGAAGGCGGTTTTCATTCCAGCTTCCTCCGCCCGAGCGGCTTCTCGTATAGCGCGCATCCGCGCGACGCCAGAGGGGATCCTTCTTTTCGCTTTTCCAAATCACCTGAGGATCAGGGCGCACGAGGCTATATTTTCCCCAGATCTCAAGCTTCTCCCCTTCCGAGGTATCCAGCACCGCATAATCCTTCCATTGATCGCTGATCCACATATCTACTCTCCAAATTTATTGATTGAAATATTTTCCCATCACCGAGCCGCGGCATTGCGCGTGGCAAATGGCGATGGCAACGGCATCCGCCGTATCGTCCGGCTTCGGGGGCTTCGGCAGGCGAAGGAGCGATGTGACCATAGAAATGACCTGATGCTTCTCTGCCTTTCCGTATCCGACGACGGCCTGCTTGACCTGCATCGGCGTATACTCCGAGATCGGAACGCCGCATTCATACGCCGTGCAAAGGATAACGCCTCTCGCCTCGGCAACGGCAATACCCGTCGTGATATTATTCGTGAAGAAAAGCTCCTCCACGGCAAGCTCATCCGGCTTATATTTTTCGATGATCGCCTTCAGATCCGAGCGGATGATCGAAAGGCGGGACTCGATCGGCGTATGTGCCGGGGTGGTTATTGCGCCGTATGCCATCGGGCGAAGATTTCCCCGATGCGATTCGATCAGTCCCCAACCAACGATTGCAAGGCCGGGATCGATCCCAAGAATAACCATAGAGCCTCTCCTTCCCATACTTATTCACTTTAGTATATCATAATTTTGCGCCGTAGTCAACCATTTATTTTATATATTTCGCGTGGGGGCTTTACTTTTCGGGAAAATTATGATAAAATAAAAGACAGAAAGAATAAGGGGGCTTAGGCTATGGAAATTCTGCGCTTTTCCATCGGAGATCTTCTACTGATGAAAAAAAAGCACCCCTGCGGAGAGGCGCGCTTTCGCGTTTTGCGAACCGGCAGCGATATCCGCGTGCGGTGCGAGGGCTGCGGCAGAGATATGACGCTATCCCGCATTGCTTTGGAGAAAATGATACGAAAGGTGGAATCGGCAACGGAAGAAGAGGCGCGCTGACGCCTTCCCTGCCCAAGGGAAAAATCTTTTTTCTTGCTCGGAACAAAGGATGTTTTATTATCTGAACGGCACGCTTGCCGTGCTTGAGGCACCCATTGCCGTGATCGATTGCGGCGGCGTTGGTTATCAGTTGACCGTTTCGAACGTGACGGCGGCACTTCTCGGCGACAAAATTTCGAAGACCTGCAAGCTTCTCACGCACCTTGCCGTGCGCGAGGACGGCATAGAGCTTTTCGGCTTTATTTCCCGCGAGGAGCGCGAGACCTTTATGAAGCTCACCTCCGTCAGCGGCATCGGTCCGAAGGCGGCAATGAGCATTCTCTCGACGATGACGCCCGACGATCTTGCGCTTGCTATCGCAAGCGAGGACACCAAGGCCATTGCCAGAGCACCCGGTATCGGTGCAAAAACGGCGGCGCGCGTGGTTCTCGAGCTTCGCGATAAGATCACGAAGGATATGATGAGCGTATCTCCCCAGAGCCTTGGCGGCGGTGCTCCCGCGGCTATGCCGATCGGCGGCGCTCTTGCGGATGCCACCGAGGCGCTGATGGCACTCGGCTACGATAAAAACACCGTGCTCAGCGCTCTCAAGGGCGTTGACACCAAGGGGGCGGATGCGGGTGCTTTGATCCGCCTTGCGCTTAAAAAGCTTTCAAGATAAGGAGGAATCGGCTTTATGATGGAAGAAGTGAAAGAATTTGACTTTGAAAACCGAATCCTCACGAGCGAATACGATGCGGGACAGGATGCGGAGGTGGAAAACAACCTTCGCCCCAAAACGCTGGATCAATACATCGGCCAGGAAAAGGCAAAAAGCAATCTTTCGGTTTATATTGAAAGTGCAAAGCGCAGAGGCGAGGCGCTGGATCACGTGCTTTTATACGGCCCTCCCGGCCTTGGTAAAACCACGCTGGCCGGCATTATTGCCAACGAGCTCGGCGTGAATATCCGCACAACCTCGGGCCCTGCCATTGAAAAGCCCGGCGATCTTGCGGCCATTCTCACGGGACTTTCGGACGGAGACGTTCTCTTTATTGACGAGATCCACCGCCTTTCCCGCGCCGTGGAGGAGATCCTCTACCCTGCAATGGAGGATTATGCGCTGGATATTATCCTCGGAAAGGGACCGAGCGCGCGCTCAATACGCCTGACGATCCCTCGCTTTACGCTGATCGGCGCGACGACGCGCGCAGGACAGCTGACGACGCCGCTTCGCGACCGCTTCGGCGTTCTTCTGAAGCTGGAGCTTTATACGCCCGAGGAGCTTGCCACCATCGTGAAGCGCTCGGCAAGCATTCTTGAGATCGAAATCACCGAGAAGGGCGCGCTTGCCATTGCATCCCGCTCCCGCGGTACACCGAGAATTGCAAACCGCCTTCTTAAGCGCGTGCGCGACTTTGCGCTCGTGAAGGGAGACGGCAACGTGACCTCCGAGATCGCAGATATGGCGCTGAAAAGCCTGGAGATCGACGAGCTGGGACTTGATAATATCGACCGCAGAATGCTGGAGGCAATCATCAAGTTTTACGGCGGCGGCCCCGTCGGCCTTGAAACGCTGGCGGCCACCATCGGCGAGGAGGCCATCACGATCGAGGACGTTTACGAGCCTTATCTGATGCAGATCGGCTTCCTTTCCCGCACGCCGCGCGGCAGACAGGCAACGCCGAGAGCCTACGAGCATCTCGGTATTCCCTACACCGCCTTTGCCGATCCTTCGGCAAAATCCGTTGCGGGACAGACAAAAATGCAATTCGAATAAAAGCGGGGCGCCTCTGCGCCTTTTAGGTATTTTATTTATGATTAAGATTTATTTTCTCGGCACCTGCTCCGGCACCGAGCCGATGGCAGATATGCACCATTGCTCCCTGCTTATGGAAATCGGGGATGCAATCTATTGGTTTGATGCGGGCGAGGGCTGTGTGCACCGCGCATACACGACGGGTATCGACATTTTGAAGGCGCGCGCGCTTTTCATCTCCCATCCGCACCTGGATCACACGGGCGGACTTGCCAACCTGCTCTCCTGCCTTCGAAAGCTGAACGCAAGATACAAAACGCCCTTGCATTTCGATAACACCCTTGAGATCTTCTGCCCCGATCCCGACATCGTGGATGCGGCAAAGACGATCTGCCTTGGCGGACGTGGCAAATCGCTCAATTACTCCCTAAACGAGCACGCCGTTGCCGACGGGCTGATCTACGAGGACGAGACCGTGCGCGTGCACGCGCTTCACAACGGGCATCTTTTAGAGGACGGCTCGAACGGCTATCGCTCCTTCTCCTTCCTGATCGAGGCGGAGGGAAAGCGCATCGTTTATTCGGGCGACGTGCTCACGCCGAACGAATTAGATCCCTTTGCCGACGAAAAATGCGATCTTCTGATCATGGAAACCGGACACCATAAGGTTTTTGCGGTTTGCGAATACGCGATCTCGCGCGGCGTGAAGGCTCTGCGCTTTAATCACCACGGCAGGGAGATCATAAACAACCGCGAGGCGGCAAGCGCTCTGGTTTGCGACTATGCCAAAAAATCGGGCATTTCGATCGAAATCTGCTACGACGGAATGATCGAGATCCTTGAATGATTTTTATATAAAAAACCGTCCCGACGACGATACGTGTCGAAGGGACGGTTTTTATTTTTTTAACGGATCAGCCGTTTGAAAGAATATCGGAAAGACGGACGAAGTCCTCCGTGGAAAGCCTTTCGCCGCGCACCGTTTCGGTATGCCCGATGGCGGTGATCGCCGCGGTGATCACTTCCTTCGAATACTGCGGAAGCTTTGCGCTGAGAGCGTTGACGAGGGTTTTGCGGCGCATTTCAAAGGCCGCGCGGATAAGACTGAAAAAGAGAGCCTCGTTTTGGGGCTTGAATTTCGGCTCGGAATAGAGATCGATCCGAATGACGGCGCTATCAACCTTCGGCGCAGGCATAAAGCATCCTGCGGGCACGCGGAAGAGACGGCGCGCTTCCCCATAATAGCCAAGAACGGCGGTGATCGCTCCGTAATCCTTGCTCCCCGCCTTGCTGCAGAGGCGCTGAGCCACCTCGTTTTGCACCATAACCGTGATCGAGGAAAAATGCACGCCCGATTCAAGAAGACGCATTAAGATCGGCGTTGTTATATAATACGGGAGATTGGCACAGACGGAAACGGGGCGCCCCTCGCTGTATTCCTCCACGAGCGCCGCGAGATCCACCTCCATCACATCCGCATTGAGAACCGTTACATTCTCGTGCTCCGCCATCGTTTTGGCAAGCACGGGGATGAGTCCCTTATCGATCTCGATGGCAACCACGCGCGAAAAGCGGCGCGCGAGCGCATCCGTCAGACATCCGACGCCGGGGCCGATCTCAACGATCAGGCTATCCTCGCGCTCACAGCACATATCGGCTATATCCTCAGGGATCATCGGGTTGATCAGAAAGTTTTGCCCGTATTCCTTACGAAAGGAGATGCCCGCCTCCTCCATCAAGGCGCGCACGGTGCTAATATTACAAAGATTCAATCTCTTCACCTCGGTTCGATGCCGCAAAACGCGGCAAGCCGCCCTCACACGGGCAAAGCGAATTTTTTGAAATAAAAAAACCAAGTCCGAAGACTTGGTTTTTCTGGAGCTGGTAGCCGGACTCGAACCGGCGACCTGTTGATTACGAATCAACTGCTCTACCAACTGAGCCATACCAGCGCCTAACGGATTATATTTTACCATTTTTTTATCCGCTTGTCAATACTTTTTTGCATTTTTTATCAGAAATCTTATTTCTTTTTCCTCGGAAAAGTCGAGCGTTCGGAGGTTTTTTTCTTTTTTCTGATTTTTTTACAGTTCCCTATTGACACGGAGGCAAAAATCCGCTATAATTAAATTGTTAAGATTTTAATATTTTTAACAAAGTTAACAAATGAGGAGATGCAAATGGTAGATACGAAGCTTTTGATCGTGGATGACGACAGAAACATCTGCGACATTCTGAAGATGTATTTTGAAAACGAGGGCTATATTGTGAAGACCGCAAACGACGGTGCGGAGGGCGTGAACTGCTTCAAGATGTTTGAGCCCGATCTCGTTCTGCTCGACATTATGATGCCGAAGAAGGACGGATGGCAGGTTTGCCGCGAGATCCGCGAGGTTTCCTCCAAGCCCGTGATTATGATCACCGCAAAGGGCGAGGTCTTTGATAAGGTTCTCGGCCTTGAGCTGGGTGCGGACGACTTCATCGTGAAGCCCTTCGATATGAAGGAGCTTTCCGCAAGAGTGAAGGCCGTTCTCCGCCGCTACAATGCACACGCACAGGCCGCCGACGAGGAGGTCGTTAAATTCGAGAATATCGAGATCAGCCTGCAAAGATATGAGCTGAAGCTCAAGGGCAAGTCCATCGATATTCCCCCCAAGGAGCTCGAGCTTCTCTATTTCCTTGCCTCCAACTGCAACCGCGTTTTCACGCGCGATCAGCTTCTGGACAAGGTTTGGGGCTTTGACTACCTCGGCGACTCCAGAACCGTGGACGTGCACGTGAAACGCCTGCGCGAAAAGCTCGAGGGTGCCTCCGACAAATGGATCCTCAAGACCGTTTGGGGCGTTGGCTATAAGTTTGAAACGCTTGTATAATTAAAAAATTCCATAGAAAAGGGGCTGTCTCATTAAGAATCCAATAAAATCAAGGCAAAAAAGAGAAAAAAGCAGTAAGATCTATAATCTTGGCGGATTCTTAATGAGAACAGACCGGGGGGCGAACGGATTTAGAGGAGAAATCGTCGGATGACGAGTGA
>JAZTWU010000011.1:0-7110 GCA_045636085.1 Eubacteriales bacterium | reverse complement strand
TTGTTGCATACTGAATTGAAGAGAGGTCATATTTTGATAAATCTTCTTTGATAAAGAATCTGTACATTGTGGGCGGAGCGCAGAATGTCGTGATGTTATACTTCTTGAAGAGGGGGAGGATGTCATCGGAGTGGAATCTGTCGAAGTCGTATGTGAAAATACCTGCCTCGCAGAGCCACTGACCGTAGAGCTTGCCCCAGAGCGCTTTGCCCCAGCCTGTGTCGGAGATCGTGAAATGAAGTCCGTCGGGGTTTACGTTGTGCCAATATTTCGCGGTCGTATAATGACCGAGCGCGTATTTGTAAGAGTGTGTTGCAATTCTCGGATATCCCGTCGTGCCCGAGGTGAAGAGCATCAGCATCGGATCGTTGCCCGAGGGAGTGCTCTCCGTGCGGTTATAATGGGTGCTGAAGCGCTCCATTTCCACGTTGAAGTCGTTCCAGCCGTCCTTTCTTCCGCCAACCAGAACCTTGATCATTCCGGGGAAGCCGGCGGCGGCCTTTTCCGCCTCTGCCGAAACCTCGCCGTCCGCGGTGCAAACGATCGCCTTCACCTTGGCGGCCTTGTATCTGTATTCGAAATCGTGCTCCACGAGCTGGTTGGTTGCGGGGATTGCGATCGCGCCGATCTTATGAAGCGCGAGCATACAGAACCAGAACTGATAGTGACGCTTCAGAACGAGCATCACCGTGTCGCCCTTCTTGATGCCGAGGGATTCGAAGTAGTTTGCCGTCTTTGCGGAGTATTTTTTCATATCGCTGAAGGTGAAGCGGCGGTCGCTCTTGTCGTTTGCAACCCAGAGCATTGCCAGCTTATCGGGATTCTTGTCCGCAATGGCATCCACGCAGTCGAAGGCAAAGTTGAATGCATCGTCGTTTTTAAAGGAAATGCCGCTGAAAACGCCGCTCTCGTCGTAATAGGAATTGATGAAGCCATCGGCAACCGTGGCGGCGCCGATCTCCTTTTCTGCGGCCTTGGGGGCGGCATAGGGAGCCTCGGGATATTCCTCGCTCACCTGTCCGTCCTGCGGGTTAAGCACCACGGCGTGGAATTCGCATCCGCCCTCGCTGGCGGCGATCATACCGTGGGGAATCAGGCTGTTATAGAAGATAGAGTCGCCCTCGTGAAGAATATCCACGTGGCTACCGACCTGCACCTTCAGCGAGCCCTTGACGATTACGTCAAATTCCTGTCCGTTGTGAGAGTTCAGCTCCATCGGAGCATTCTGCTTTTCGGGGAAATAGGGGAATTTAACGAGGAAGGGCTCTGCAAGCTTTTCCTTGAATTTGGGAGCAAGGTTGTTGTATTCAACGCCGTGCTGCTTCAGAATTTTAAGACCCTCGCCCTTTCTCGTGATGGCGAAGGAGGTCAGCGTGGAGCTTCTACCCTCGAGAATATCAACGACCTCAACGCCGCAAGCCTTGGCGCACTTATAAATAAAGGTGAAGCTGAAATCCGTTTCGCCTCTTTCGAGAACCTCATAGTCCTCTGCCGATACGCCGGTGAGCTTTGCCAGCTCGCTGACGGTGTATCCCTTTGCCTCGCGCAGGTCCTTGATTCTGCCTGCGACTTCTTTCAAGCTGTAATCCATTTGTTGTCTCCTTTCGTTCCGTAAGCGGTTACGAATTTGAATAAAACAAAAAACCCGTCTCAAAGAATTCTTGAGACGAGCCAACAACCCGCGGTACCACTCAAATTACGGAAAAATCCGTCACTTTCCGGGCTCGAACAAGCCCTTTGCCTTTACGCAGCAATACGGAAGGAGTCTACTCGGCAAAAAGCCTTTCGGTCCTTCGACTCAGAAGGGATAGGTCATATGGAAGGGATTGCTACCGCCTCGCACCTGCCGGCGGCTCTCTGGAAGCATCGCGCTCCGACCCTCTTCATCACAGTCGTTTTTGTGATATTCAAATTTGAAATGATTATAGCACTAAAAATTTGTGTTGTCAATACTTTTTTTGAATTTTTTTGTCATTTAATAAAAAGAAATGCGCGCAGACCCGTTTTTTGAGATCCGCGCGCTTTATTCTTTTGATTTGCCCGATTTAAGCCGTTCTGCATTTGACGACGGCTTTTGTGACATTCGTCAAAACCGTCACGCCGTCCTGGTTAAAGACCTCGATCGAAATCTCGGCCAAGCCGTTTTTTTCGTTTCTTTTCGTGAGGGCCGTAATCGTTGCCCTTCCCGAAAGGGTGTCTTCTGCATACACGGGCTTCAGCCATTCGATCTTGGTGGATCTGCCTGCCAAAAGCTCCGTGCCGATGAAGTCAACCTCAAGGTATTTTGCCCAAACGGACATAAAGGACATAACGCCGGGGGCAATCAGCGCGCCGAAGGGCGTGCTTTTGGCGTATTCCTCGTCGGTGTGCAGGGGAATGTTGTCGTAATCCCTTGCAAATGCGATCATTTTTTCCTTTTCGATGACGACGGGTGGAATCTCTGCCGTCATACCGATTTTCAGATCGTTAAAGTACATAAGCGTATTCGTATCCTCGACTTATTTTTTGAGGCCCAGTCTTTCGGTGGATTCGTCGCGCATCTTGTATTTCAGGATCTTTCCTGCGGCGTTCATCGGGAATTCTTCAACGAAGAGGAAGTATTTCGGCACCTTGTGTCTTGCGATGGAAGCGTTGCCGTATTCCTTCATCTCGTTTTCGTCTGCGGTCTCGCCCTTATGAAGGATCACCCAAGCGCAGCATTCCTCGCCGTACTTCTCGTCGGGAACGCCAACGACCTGCACGTCGCGCACCTTGGGGTTGGTCAGATAAAATTCCTCGATCTCGCGGGGGTAAAGGTTTTCTCCGCCGCGGATGATCATATCCTTCAGGCGTCCCGTTACCTTGTAATAGCCATCCGAGGTTCTCATGCAGATGTCGCCCGAATGGAGCCATCCCTCGGCATCAATGGCCTGCGCCGTTGCCTCGGGCATCTTGTAGTAGCCCTTCATAATGTTGAAGCCGCGGGCAACAAATTCGCCGCTTTCCCCATCGGGAAGCTCCTTGCCCGTCTCGGGATCGATGATCTTGCATTCAACGCCGGGGAAGGCGGAGCCAACGGTCTCAACGCGGTGGTCAAGATCCTCGTTCACCTCGCCCATCGTGCATCCGGGGGATGCCTCCGTCTGTCCGTAAACCGAAATGATCTCGCGCATATTCATCTCCACGGAGGCGCGGCGCATCAGATCGGCAGGGCAGTTTGCGCCCGCCATAATGCCCGTTCTCATATAGGAGAAGTCGGTTTTTTGGAAATCGGGATGGTTAAACATTGCGATAAACATCGTGGGAACGCCGTTGAAGCAGGTGATGCGCTCGTCGTTTACGCAGGCAAGGGAGGATTTCGGGGAGAAATAGGGAATGGGGCAGAGCGTGCCGCCGTGGGTCATCATAGAGGTCATAGAGAGCACCATTCCGAAGCAATGGAACATAGGAACCTGGATCATCATACGGTCAGCCGTGGAGAGATCCATTCTGTCGCCGATGGTTTTTCCGTTGTTCACAATGTTGCGGTGCGTGAGCATAACGCCCTTGGGGAATCCCGTCGTTCCCGAGGTGTACTGCATATTGCAAACATCGTCGGGCTTCACGAGAGACGCGCGTCTGCGCACCTCCTCGCGGGGAATGAGAGCGGAGCGGGAAAGCATCTGCTCCCAGGTCAGGCATCCGTCCATATGGAAGCCAACGGTGACAACGTTGCGAAGGAAGGGAAGGTGCTTCGAATAAAGAGGTGCGCCGGGCTTCAGCTCCTTCAGCTCGGGGCAAAGCTCCTCGATGATTTCCTTATAGTTGATATCCTTGCAATATTCGATCATCACGAGCGTGTGCGTGTCGGATTGCTTCAGAAGGTATTCGATCTCGTGGATCTTGTAGGCGGTGTTCACCGTGACGAGAACGGCGCCGATCTTCGTGGTTGCCCAGAAGGTGATAAACCATTGCGGCACATTCGTTGCCCAAACGGCTACGTGATCGCCCGCCTTCACGCCGAGGGAAATCAGCGCGGCGGCGCATTCGTCCACATCGCGGCGGAATTGCTCGTAGGTTCTCGTGTAATCCAGCGTGGGGTACTTGAAGGCGAATTGGTCGGGATATTTCTCCGCCATCGTGTCAAGCACATCCGAGAAGGTCGCGTCAATCACGTCGTATTTCTTCCAGACGAAGGTGCCCGTCTTGGCGCGGTTGTAGTGCGCGTGCGCGGTGGTCTTCTTTTCGCGACTTAAGGCCGATATATAGTTTGTGAAGTGTGTGAGCACAATATCCGCATCGTTGATCTCATCGTTCCAGGCCGCACAGATAAAGCCCTCATAGTTCAGAGAGGAAAGTGCACCGAGAAGCTTTTTCACATCGAGATCACCCTCGCCGATCAAAACGGTCTTGCCGTCCTTCATATCGCCGAGGCGCACATACTTGATGTATGCGCCAAGCGTCTTGATCGTTGCCTCGGCGGTCTCGCCCGCACCAAAGGTGGTCGCGCGCACATTCCAGGAGGCGCCGATGGCGGCGGAGGCGAAATGATTGATGATGGCGATCACGTTTTCCGTGCTGGAAAGATAGCCAACGGTCTCGAAAAGGATACGGATATCGGATGCCTCGGCGCGCTTGATGGCCTCGCCCATCTTGGCATCCAGAATTTCAAAGGGAATATTTTCTTCGGCGCGCACGATCACGGTGTCGATGCCGGAGGCGGCCGCCATATCGACGTATTTGGTCAGAAGCTGTGCCGTGGTCTCTTCACTCTCGATGGGAGAGGGAAGGCGAAGCGCGGAAACCGCAAGGCTTCTGTTGACGAGCTTTCTCTTCGCATCGGCAACGCGGTCGCGGCGCAGGATGCTGTCGTAATGCATCTGGCGCTCGGCAATGGCATCGTAGATCTCGAAGCCCTCAAAGCCGTAGTCGTAAGCATAGCGGCAGGTATCAAGGAAGGAGGCGCGGCTGACGTTCTTCGTGGAAAAAACGATTTTCATTCTCAGGTCAAGCCTCCTCGAAAACGATCTTGTTCAGCGCGTTGATATAAGCGCGGATACTCGCCGCAATAATGTCGGTCGAGGTTCCGTTTCCGCAGAAGAGCTTGCCGCCAACGCGCAGTCTCACCAGCGCTGAGCCGAGTGCTTCTTTTCCCTCGGTCACGGACTGCACCTGATAATCGTCCAGCTCGTAGTGGTGGCCGATGCATTGCTCGATGGCGCGGAAGGCGGAATCGATCGGGCCGTCCCCGGCGCTCACACCGCGGATAATATCGTCGCCGCATTTCAAAACGATCTGCGTCATCGCACTCGAAATATTACTGCTCGTTGTGGTGTAGGTTTCAAAATGGTAAGTGGAGGGAGCCTGCATTGCGGAGGAGGCGATCAGAGCCTCAAATTCCTTTGCGCCAACGGCACCCTTCTTCTCGCAAACCTGCATCAAGGCCTTGTGCACGTTGCCGATGTCCGAATCCGAAAGCTCGTAGCCGAGAAGGGCGGCCGCATCGGCCACCTGCGCCACGGTGGAATCGGAATCGAGAAGGATCTTCTTCTTATCGCTGATCTCGCTCTTGCTATCGTAGGTCTCGTGCTGAATGCTCGAGGTCATATCCTCAATGCTTGCGTGAATGTTCGTCTGGTTCAGGCAAAGCTCTGCGCCGATCTGCGCGCCGCAGGTGCGCATTGCATCGGAGATCTCGCCCGCAAGCAAAACGTCCTTGCCAACCATAGCGCACTTAATGCCGTCCGCACCGCTCTCAATGGCGGCAAATGCGGAGGCAACGCCCATATTGATGCGATCGGAGACCTGAACGAAAACGGGAACGGAAACGGCCGCCTTCAGCTTTGCAACGAGTGCGGCGATCTGCTTGGGAGCGCAAATGCCCGCATCGTCACAGATCGTGATAAGGTCAGCGCCCTTTGCCTCGGCCTCCTTGGCGGATGCGATGAGGAAATCCTCGTCGGCTCTCGTGGCATCCATCGCCGAGAATTCAACGCTTGCGCAAAGTGCCTTTGCCGCTGCAGTAAGCTCGCCGATCTTCTCCAGCATCTTGGATTGCTTCACGTGATAGGTGTATTCCATCTGAATGGTGGAAACGGGAAGCGCCACCTGCAGGCGGGGCGCACGCGCCTCCTTGATGCATTCGTAGGCCGCACGGGCCTCCTCGGCGCTGAAGCCAACGGGAATGGCAAGCGCGGCGTTGCCGATATTCTTTGCAATCGTCTTATAAATGATAGAATCCTCGCGCAGGCTCTTCACGGGAGCGAGCTCAATGCAGTCGGCTCCGAGCTTGTCTGCGCAATTGGCAATAGCGGACTTCTCGCGGAATAAAAGCGATACGGCGCGATCCTCGCAAAGCGTTCTGAGGGTGATGTCCGAAACGTTGATTTTTCTCATTTTGAAAACTCCTTTTTTCATCTTCTGGCGAATTTAGATCGAAGCAAACAAAAAAACGCTCCCGCCTCCTTGTTCGTGCAAAGAGACGAAAACGCTCACAAGTCTGTTTCCGCGGTACCACTCTTCTTCATCCCGATCCGAGATGCCCTTTCGATGCTATCACATCGTAGCTCTGTCACGGGAGCACCCGTTTGCCACTATTCTAAGCTTTCATAGCAACCGCTCAACGGTGAGTTCCGCAAAGCCCTTCCTATGCCTCGCACCTGCCGGCAATTCTCTGAAAGTGAAGCATTTGCATACTATTCCGCATCATCGCGTTTATGATAGCCGATTATAGCATATGCTTTCGTCTTTGTCAAGAGGTTTTGGGAAAAAAGTTGGAATTTGGTGCCGGAAATTACAAATTGGGCGTTTTTTTGGCGGTTTTTATGGGCTCATAGTACAAAAATGCAACTTAACAAATCACTCTAGAGGCGTGTATGTAATCAAGGCGTAAGCCTTGCATGGAATCATCAGGAACTGATGTATGGCATCAATCCGAAGGAAAGATACACGCTGCGCGTTAGCCATACGCCTACGGCGATTACATACTCGCTCACGCGAGATTACATACCAATCCTTCGGATTGGATAGCACCCGCAACGGGTATTTCGCCTGCGGCGAATATCCTTCGGCTTGCCGCTCGTGAGCAAGCTCGTCGCGCTCTGCGCCGAAGATGCGAACCCAATTCCGCTTCGCTTTCGCTCGCGGAGTGGG
>JAZTWU010000010.1:0-10942 GCA_045636085.1 Eubacteriales bacterium | reverse complement strand
ATGCGATCGTTCTCAGCGGAACGGGCATCGAGCCGCAGAGCGAGGGCTATACGCCGCCGATCCCCTCGAAGACCACCGCCCGTGCAGACGATGCGGAGCGTGTGTATAAGAGATTCATTGAGACCGAGGAAAACGAGCTGGGAACGCCCACGGCGATCCGTTTCCACGATGTGGAGAAATTCAACTTTGCATACGATATCGTGGATGAGATCGCAAAGAAGGATCCCGAGAAGCTCGCTCTCTTACATATCGATAACGAGAAAAACGAAACGCGCATCACCTTCCGTGAAATGAAGCAGATGTCCTGCCGCGCAGCGAACTATTTCACCTCGCTCGGCATCAAAAAGGGAGACCGCGTGATGCTTTGTCTGGGGCGCCATTATCAGTTCTGGCCCGCAATGCTTGCGCTTCATAAGATCGGCGCGATCGCGATCCCCGCAATGAATCAGCTTTTGGATCACGATTTTGAATACCGCTTCCGTGCGGCCGGCATCAGCGCCATTCTTTGCACCGCAAAGGGCGATGCGGCAAGGCAGGTGGAACTTGCGGCAGAGAATTCTCCGTCGCTCAAGCACCGCATCATCGTTGGCGGTGTGCGCGAGGGCTGGCGCAATTTTGACGATGAGTGCCGTCTTTTCAGCACGCATTACGACAGAACGGCGGAAACCGCAGGCGGAGACGATACGCTTCTGATGTTCTTCACGTCGGGAACGACGGGCTATCCCAAGATCGCAGAGCATACGCATAAATATCCTCTCGGCCATTTCCATACGGCGAAGTATTGGCACAATGTAGATCCCAACGGTCTGCACTTCACGATCTCGGATACGGGATGGGCGAAGGCGCTTTGGGGTAAGTTCTACGGCCAATGGATGTGCGAATGCGCAAGCTTCGTTTATGATTTCGACCGTTTCCACGCATCGGATATTCTTCCGATGTTCAAGAAATACAATATCACCACCTTCTGCGCACCGCCCACGATGCTTCGTATGATGGTGAAGGAGGATCTGTCGAAGTACGATCTTTCCTCCGTCAAGCATATGACGACCGCAGGCGAGGCGCTGAACCCTGAGGTTTACCGCCAATTTGAAAAGGCAACGGGCCTTCAGATCCTTGAGGGCTTCGGCCAGTCCGAGAGCACGATGCTGATCGGTAACCTCACGGGCGCACCGCATAAGATCGGCTCGATGGGTAAGCCCGCTCCGCTTTACGATATTGATGTTGTGGATGCGGACGGAAGGAGTGCCCCTATCGGCGAGAGCGGCGAGATCGTCGTCCGCGTGGCGGACGGTGCACCCTGCGGCCTCTTCAAGGGCTATTACGGCGATCCCGAGAAGACCGCCGAGGTATGGCACGACGGGTATTATCACACGGGCGACGTCGCTTGGCGTGATGAGGACGGCTTCTATTGGTACGTCGGCCGCGTGGACGACGTTATCAAGTCCTCGGGCTACCGCATCGGTCCCTTCGAGATCGAGAGCGTGATTATGGAGCTTCCGTATGTTCTGGAGTGCGGCGTCAGCGCCGTGCCGGATGAGGTGCGCGGACAGGTTGTAAAGGCCAGCATCGTTCTCGTGAAGGGAACGGAGGGAAGCGACGCGCTGAAGAAGGAAATTCAGGAGTACGTCAAAACCCATACTGCTCCCTATAAGTACCCCAGAATCGTTGAATTCAAGGACGCCCTTCCGAAAACGGCAACGGGTAAGATCCAGAGAAACAAGCTGTAAGGTAAACTATGAACGGCAAACGCATAACGATTTTTTCCGGCCACTACGGCAGCGGAAAGACCAATATTGCCCTGACCTATGCGCTCTCCGAGCGAGCGAAGGGCAAGAAGGTCGCCATTGCGGACATCGATATCGTGAATCCCTATTTCCGAACGAAGGATAGCGAAGACCTTCTGGCAGAGCACGGCATCCGCCTGATCTGCTCCGAGTTTGCGAATACGAATATCGACGTGCCCGCCCTGCCGCAGGACATATACGCGATCGTGGACGATCGCTCGCTCACCTGCATCCTTGACGTGGGCGGAGACGAGCGCGGCGCGCTCGCCTTGGGCCGTATTTCTCCCGCGATCCGCGAGGAGAATGATTACGATATGATCTTCGTCGCAAACCGCTACCGTCCCCTGACGGCAACGGCGGAGGATGCGATGGTTGTGCTTCGGGAGATCGAGGCCGCCTCGGGTCTTCGCTTCACGGCGATCGTCAATAATTCCAATCTGGGCGCGGAAACGGAGGCAGAGGATATTCTTTCCTCGGTTGCCTTCGGAGAGGCTCTCTCGAAGGCCTCGGGGCTTCCCCTGATCGCAACGGCGGTCACGGAGCCGCTCTTTGAGAAGCTTTCGGGCCGTATGAGCGCGCTCTATCCCATTCGTTTACAAAAGCATCTTTAATAAAGGAGAATTGAAATGGCAAAGCTCACTTTTAAAACCGACAAATGCAAGGGCTGTGGCCTTTGCGTGGACGCTTGCCCCAAGGGCGTTCTCGCTCTTGCAGAGGACAAGATCAACCAAAAGGGACATCATCCCGTTGAGGCCGTGAATGAAGCGGCCTGCATCGGATGCGCCTTCTGCGCAACGATGTGCCCCGACTGTATCATTAAGGTAGAAAGGTAAGGTAAGGCTACTATGGCAGAGAAAGTTTTGATGAAGGGCAACGAGGCGATCGCCGAGGCTGCGATCCTTGCAGGTTGCCGTCACTATTTCGGTTATCCCATCACGCCCCAGACGGAAATTGCCGCTTATATGGCGAAAAGAATGCCCAAGATCGGAGGCACCTTCCTTCAGGCGGAGAGTGAGATTGCCGCAATCAATATGGTATACGGTGTCAGCGCAACGGGTAAGCGCGTAATGACCTCCTCCTCCTCCCCCGGAATTTCCCTGAAGGGAGAGGGAATCTCCTATCTTGCAGGCGCGGATCTTCCCGCCCTGATCGTCAACGTGCAGAGAGGTGGCCCCGGTCTCGGCGGCATCCAGCCCTCCCAGTCGGACTATTTCCAGGCAACCAAGGGCGGCGCGCACGGTGACTTCCATATGCTCGTTCTTGCTCCCTCCTCCGTGCAGGAGATGGCGGAGCTGACGGTGAAGGGCTTTGCCCTTGCCGATAAATACCGTATGACCGCGATGATCCTTGCGGACGGAACGATGGGCCAGATGATGGAGCCCGTTTCTCTGGACTTCGAGGTGGGCGAAACGGTTGAGAAGCCCTGGGCGACGACGGGAACGAAGATGGCAAGAGAGCATAATATCGTGAACTCTCTGTTTTTGAAGCCCGAGCAGCTGGAAAAGACCAACTTTGAGCGCTTTGAGCGCTATGAATACATCAAGCAGAACGAGGTTATGCTTGAGGAATATATGATGGAGGATGCAGAGATCTGCGTGGTTGCCTTCGGTATCGCCGCGCGCGTATCCAAGAATGCCATCAACGAGGCAAGAGCGAAGGGAATCAAGGTCGGTATGATCCGTCCCATCACGCTCTGGCCCTTCCCCGAGAAGGCCATTGCCGCCGCCGCAGAGAAGGTGAAGCAGTTCATCAGCGTGGAGCTTTCCATGGGTCAGATGATCGAGGACATCCGTCTTGCCGCCAACGGCAAGGCACCCGTAACGCTTTGCAACCGCACCGGCGGTATGATCCCCGCGCCCGAGCAGGTGCTTGCCGCTATCACGGACGCAGCAAAATAAGGAGGTAGAGAAAAATGGTAGTATTTGATAAGCCCCATGCATTGGCCGATGTGCCTCTGCATTACTGCCCCGGCTGTACGCACGGTATCGTTCACCGTCTGGTTGCCGAGGTTATTGACGGGCTTGGCATCGAGGGAAGAACCATCGGTGTGGCTCCCGTAGGCTGCTCGGTTATGGCCTATGATTACTTCAACTGCGATATGATCGAGGCCGCGCACGGCCGCGCACCCGCAGTTGCAACGGGCGTGAAGCGCTCCGATCCCGAGAATATCGTTTTCACCTATCAGGGAGACGGTGACCTTGCCTCCATCGGTATGGCCGAAACCGTGCATTCCGCGGCAAGAAACGAGAATATCACGATCATCTTCATCAACAATGCGATCTACGGTATGACGGGCGGACAGATGGCACCCACCTCCTTGCCCGGTCAGGTAACGCAGACCTCGCCCTACGGCAGAGATACCTCCGCCTGCGGCTTCCCGATCAAGGTTTGCGAAATGCTCTCTCAGCTGGATGGTCCCGAGTATCTTGAGCGCGTTGCCGTAAACAACGTGAAGAATGTCAAGAACGCGAAGAAGGCTATCAAGAAGGCCTTTGAAAATCAGGTCAACGGCAAGGGCTTCTCTCTGATCGAGGTTATCTCGAGCTGCCCCACGAACTGGGGTATGACGCCTAAGCGCGCCCTTGAATGGATCGACGAGAAAATGATTCCTTATTACCCCCTCGGCGTATATAAGGACAGATCGGCAGAGAAGTGAGGTAAGAAAAAAATGAGCACAACGCAGTATTTGTTTGCAGGCTTTGGCGGTCAGGGAATTCTCTTTTCGGGAAAGTTTCTGGCATATAAGGGCTTGATGGATGGAAAAAATGTCAGCTGGCTCCCCTCGTACGGCCCCGAAATGCGTGGCGGTACGGCTTCCTGCAGTGTTATTATCAGCGATATGCCCGTGGGCTCTCCCATCGTCTCCCGTCCCGATGTTTTGATCGCAATGAACCTTCCTTCTCTCGATAAGTATGAGGATACCGTCGCTTCCGGCGGAACGATCTATGTGGATTCCTCCCTGATCGAAAGAAAGGTGAAGCGCACCGACGTGAAGGTCGTTTATATCCCCGCAACCAAGCTTGCCTCGGACAATAAGACCCCCACGCTTGCCAATATGATCATTATGGGCAAGGTTCTCTCCGAGGAGGGGCAGTTTGATGATGAGGAGGGCGTTATCGCCGCTCTGAAGAAGGTTATCTCCGCAAAGCGCGCAGATATGCTTGAGGTTAATATGAATGTTATGCGTCTCGGTCACGCATATAAGGGATAAGAAAGAGGTACCGCTATGGAAATCAAGATCATCAGAAACGAAAATCCCAAGGTGAAGCCCGAGGCCGCCACGCTTGGCTTCGGTAAGTATTTCACCGATCATATGTTCATTATGGATTACACCGCAGGCGAGGGCTGGCACGATGCCAGAATCGTTCCCTTCGGCAAGTTTGAGATCCATCCCGCATCCACCGCTCTGCACTATGGCTCCGAGATCTTCGAGGGTCTGAAGGCATACCGCAAGGCAGACGGATCGGTTCAGCTCTTCCGTCCTCTGGAGAATATCCGCAGAATGAATCGCTCGGCAGACCGTCTTTGCCTGCCCGAGATTCCCGAGGATATGGCTCTGGAAATTCTGGAAACCTTCGTCTCCTTCGAGAAGGAGTGGACGCCCTTTGCAGAGGGAACCTCTCTCTACATCCGTCCCTTTATGTTCGGAAATGACGAAACCCTCGGCGTGCACGCCGTGCATAACGCAACCTTTATGATCATCCTCTCTCCCGTTGGCTCTTATTATGCAGAGGGCATCAACCCCGTGAAGATTATGATCGAGGATACCGACGTTCGTGCCGTTCGCGGCGGAACGGGTGAAGCGAAGTGCGGCGGAAACTATGCCGCATCCAACCGCGCAGGCGAGAAGGCCGCAAAGCAGGGCTATTCGCAGGTTCTTTGGCTGGACGGCGTGGATCGCAAGTATATCGAGGAGGTTGGCGCAATGAACGTTATGTTCAAGATCGCGGGCGAGATCGTAACGCCTGCGCTCGTTGGCTCGATCCTTCCCGGCATCACGAGAAAGTCCTGCCTTGAGCTCCTTCGCAAGGAGGGCTATAAGGTAAGCGAGCGCCTTCTCTCCATCGACGAGCTGGAGGCCGCTATGGAAAACGGAACGCTGGAGGAGGCTTGGGGCTGCGGAACGGCCGCCGTTATCTCTCCCATCGGTGAGCTTGCTTATAAGGGCAAGAAGTATACCGTTTGCGGCGGCAAGATCGGCGAGGTAACCCAGCATCTCTACGATACCCTCACGGGCATTCAGTGGGGCAAGTGCGAGGATATCTTCGGCTGGACCTATCCCATTAAGTAAGAAAAAGGCACAAAAAAGTGTCCCTCCTGCCTCGCTTGAGTGAGGCGATTGGGCAAAAAGGAATTTGCCCTCGGAGCAAGAAAAACGCTTCGGGGGCAACTCTGTATTCCAAGGCTTTTGGAAACAAAAATGCGTTTTTGGAATGTTTGGTTTACAAATAGCATTGAAAGTGACTCTGTGTAATGATAAACAACAAATACTATGCGATCGATGCGCATTGCCATATCTATCCCGAAAAGATCGCCGCTAAGGCCGTCGCAGGAACGGATCGCTTCTATGGCTCGGTCGCCGTCGGCACGGGGCTCGTGGAGGATATGCTCGAAAGGGCAGACCGTTCGGGGATCGATCGCGCGCTCGTGCAGTCGGTCGCAACAACGCCGCATCAGGTCAGCTCGATCAACCGATTTATTGCCGCTGAGGTGGCGAAGCATCCCGACCGTCTGATTGGCTTCGGCGCTCTGCATCCCGCCTCCGAGAATATCGTCGCAGATCTTGAGGAGCTTCTTTCTCTTGGGCTCAAGGGGGTTAAGCTTCATCCCGACATTCAGGATTTCAAGATTGACGATTATCGCGCCCTCTCGATCTACGAGGCCTGCGAGGCGCGCGGTGTGCCCATTCTTTTTCACGCGGGCGACAGTCGGTATGACCGCTCCAATCCCAACCGTCTTGTGCCCATTCTGCGCATCTATAACCGTCTCACGGTGATCGCCGCGCATTTTGGCGGCTATTCGATGTGGGACGAGGCCTGCGAGGCGCTGGCGGGAATGCCGAATCTCTATGTGGACTGCTCCTCCTCGATGCCGTTTTTAACGGATGAAAAGATCAAGGAATATATCCGCCGCTTCGGCGAGGATCGCGTTCTCTTTGGCTCGGATTACCCGATGTGGACGGCGGAGCGCGAGATCCCGCGCCTGCTTTCTCTCGGTCTTTCGGAGGATGCCTATCGTAAGATCTTCTCCGAAAATGCCATCCGCCTTCTTGGTTGTTAAAGGAAAAGAGAATTTTGTATGATTTTGGATAGTAAAACGTATAAGGACAAGGTGTATGCCTGCTGGATCGGAAAGAATATCGGCGGCACGATGGGAACCCCCTATGAGGGAAGCCGCGAGATCAACGATGTGCAGGGGTTTGTTACGAAGGAGGGGGAGATCCTTCCAAATGACGATCTTGATCTTCAGCTCGTCTGGCTGTACGCGATGGAGCAGTGCGGGCCGAACACCGTGAGCGCGGCGATGCTCGGAGAGCATTGGCTTTCTCTCGTAACGCCGCATTGGAACGAGTACGGGATCGGCAAGGCCAATATGAAGCGCGGCTTGCCGCCGCCTCTTGCCGGGGATTATGATAACGACTGGAAAAACTCGAACGGCGCATGGATACGCACCGAGATCTGGGCATCCACGGCACCCGGCTTGCCGAACGTTGCCGCCCGCAACGCGATGGAGGATGCCATGGTGGATCACGGTGCGGGAGAGGGAACCTTTGCCGCCGCCTTCGTTGCCGCTATGCAGTCTGCCGCCTTCGTGCTTTCCTCGCTTTCGGAATGCATCGAGGTCGGCCTTGCGGCAATTCCCGAGAGCAGCCGCGTGTATAAAAGTATTCGTTTTCTTCTTGCATGCTACGAAAAGAAAATGGATTACATAGAAGCAAGAAACGCGGTGCAGCAGCTGAATAGCGATATTGGAGATGGCTGGTTTGAGGCGCCCTCCAATGTGGCGTATACCGTTCTCGGCCTCCTTTGGGGCGAGGGCGATTTTAAAAAAAGCATGATCACCGCGATCAACTGCGGGGACGATACGGACTGCACGGGCGCAACCGTCGGTGCAACGCTTGGCATTCTTCATGGCACGAAGGGCATTCCCGAAGACTGGAGAGGGCATATCGGTGATGGTATCGTAACGGTTTCGATCGCAAAGGGAAATAACGGAAAGTTCGTTCCGAAGACCTGCACCGAGCTTACCGAGCGCGTTGTCGCGCTTGCCCCCTCAGTGTTGTATGCGGATGCGCAGAAATTTGAAAAGGATCCGATAAGAAACGTCGTGAAGCCTCTTTCCGAGCTTCTTCCCGAGGGACGCGTGGTGCTTGGAGAGAAAAATGAGATACCCGCAAATGAAAAAGAGATTTTGATCGGGCTTGCGGGGCAGGTACGCGCAAAGGGGGAGGCACTCGCTGCCTATTCGATGTGCTTTGAGAATGTTTCCTTGCAGGCGCAGCTCACGCTTTCGGGCGCGCCGGAGATCGCGCCTCTCGGCTCGATCGGCGTTCGCGTTGCTTTGCAATCCAAGATCTCTCTCGAGGATGAGCCGAAGGGTATCAAATGCCGCTGGATTTTGCCCGAGGGGTGGACGGCGAGCGGAAGGCACACCCTTCTTCTTCACGGCTTTGATCCGCACGCCACGGGCGCGGGAACGCTGGATTTCGTTATCACCGCATCGGAGAGCGTGCACACGGAAAACCGTGTCGTGCTGGAGATTGAGGAAAAGGGACGCTTTGCACCCCTGTATTGCTCCTTCCTTCTGCTCGGATGATCGGGAAATTATCGAAAAAATGCGAAAAATGCTGTGGTTTTTGCGAAAAAATCTGAAATTTTTGTTGACAGCAAAAAACGAATGTGTTATAATGTCTTATCCAAAAATATTTTTATAATAATCGGTCTCCGAAGGGAATATATTTTTTTGGAAGGCGAACGGATAATTTTTTAAAAAGGAAAGGTATTAAAAATGAGCTTCAAAAATCAGTATCTCAACGACCTCATGGAAAAAGTCATAAAGAGAAATGCAAACGAGCCCGAGTTTCACCAGACGGTAAAGGAGGTTCTCGAGTCCATCGAGCCCGTAATCGAGGCGCATCCCGAGTATATCAAGCTTGGCGTTCTTGAGAGAATCGTTGAGCCCGAGAGAATCATCAAGTTCCGCGTTCCGTGGGTAGATGACAACGGTTGCGTTCAGGTAAACCGCGGCTTCAGAATCCAGTTCAATAGCGCGATCGGTCCTTATAAGGGCGGTCTTCGCTTCCATCCCTCTGTAAACGAGAGCATCATTAAGTTCCTCGGCTTCGAGCAGACCTTTAAGAACTCCCTCACCTCTCTGCCTATGGGCGGCGGTAAGGGCGGTGCGGACTTTGATCCTCAGGGCAAGTCCGATATGGAGGTTATGCGCTTCTGCCAGAGCTTTATGACCGAGCTTCAGAAGTATATCGGTGCGGATACGGACGTTCCCGCAGGTGATATCGGTGTCGGTGCAAGAGAGATCGGCTACCTCTTCGGTCAGTATAAGCGTCTTCGCGATGAGTTCACCGGCGTTCTCACCGGTAAGGGCATTCCGTACGGCGGCTCTCTCATCCGTCCCGAGGCAACCGGCTTCGGCGCTGTTTATTACACCACCGAGATGCTCAAGCACTTCGGCGATAGCATCAAGGGCAAGACCTTCGCGATCTCCGGCTTCGGTAACGTTGCTTGGGGAACCGTTCAGAAGGTAACCGAGCTTGGCGGTAAGGTTGTAACCATCTCCGGTCCCGATGGATATGTTTACGATCCCGACGGTATCTGCACGCCCGAGAAGATCAACTTTATGCTTGAAATGCGCGCATCCTGCAGAAACCGCGTTGAGGACTATGCAGATAAGTTCGGCGTTCAGTTCTTCAAGGGTCAGAAGCCTTGGGGCGTGAAGGCAGACATCCTTATGCCTTGCGCAACGCAGAACGAGGTAGATATGAAGGAAGCCGAGCAGATCGTTGCAAACGGCGTGAAGTACTACGTTGAGGTTTCCAATATGCCCACCACCAATGAGGCAGTTGCATACCTGAAGGCAAACGGCGTGATCGTTGCTCCCTCCAAGGCAGTAAACGCAGGCGGCGTTGCCGTATCCGGCCTTGAAATGTCTCAGAACTCTATGCGTTACTCCTGGAGCGCAGAAGAGGTTGACGAGAAGCTCAAGGGCATTATGAAGAATATCTTCGATGCATCCGTAAAGGCTGCAAACGAATTCGGTCTTGGCGACGACCTTGTGGCAGGCGCAAATATCGCAGGCTTCATCAAGGTTGCAGAGGCAATGAAGGCGCAGGGCGTTGTTTAATCTCCAAAGCGTCTGATAATTTCCAAAGAGAGAGTACGATTTTTTTCGCACTCTCTCTTTCTTTTTTGTCTTCGAAAAATCTGATCAAAAATCCCGTATAGTGCAAAAATGCTGTTAAAAGCAAATGAATGTTTGCAAAATTTAAAGAAAAACAACGAAAAAGCGAAATTCGCAATATTTTTTTGCTCTTCAAACTCTTTTGGATCCCGGCTCGCTTTTATATAAAATTTTCAAAAAAACGTCTCCGTGGGCGCTCCTTGCCCCCTGTTATACCCCCGTTTTTTCGTGCCGCAAGGAAGAGAAGGGGAAGAAACGTCGCTTTTCTGCCTTTTCTGTGCGCGTATATATAGATTGCACTACTTTTTTTCGCGCTTTTGTTCAAAACGCCAAAAGTTTTTTTAAAATGAAGAAAATCTCGCCCTTCCCGTCTTGCAAATATATATTTTATATGATAAAATTGTTGTGATTTCAATAGCCGAATGTGAAAGTTCGGAATCAATATTTATATAAGGAGATATTGGAATGAAAAACGCAAAGAAACTCGCGCTCCTGCTTCTTTCTCTCGTGCTTCTCGTCGGCATCTTCGCCGTATGGGCACTTGCTGAGGAAGCGCCTGCGACAGCCACTGTCGTTTACCCCGACGGAAAGGAAGTTTCCGTGGAGGTTGGAAAGGAAATCTCTCCCGAAGCATTTGTGACGGAGGGCGATGCCAAGCTTTATTACGGCGAAGGCAACACGCTCTTTAAGGACGATGCCACCGAGGGCTGGATCTTCACCGTTGAGGGTGAAGCAGAGCC
>JAZTWU010000009.1:0-21462 GCA_045636085.1 Eubacteriales bacterium | reverse complement strand
GGTTCGAGTCCCTCAAGGCACGCCATCAACAATCCGTATGGTGGGATAAGCTAAGTTCGTTATAGCGCCAGGTTGTGGCCCTGGAGGCCGAGGGTTCGAATCCCATATCTCACCCCATGTAAATAAGCACCGTCCCTTGCGTTCGGTGTTTGTTTTTATATCTGTCCCCATAAAAGAAAAAAACGATCCTCGTGATCGGCTTTTTTCTTTTCTCGTGCCATATCTCGTCATCGGATTGTCAAGAATCCCCCCTCATAAAATTTTCCTCTTACCACTTTACAACCCTGCCGCAATATGTTATAATCAAGAAAATACCATAAATGCTTGGGAGCTGTCTATGAAGCGTTATTTATATCTGCCGAAGCAATACGATCTCGTTGCTTTTGATACCTTTGAGCTTTTTTATCGCGGTATCCTGAATTGCGTTTCGCTCGAGTCGTATGATTTTGAGCTGTTTTATGAGGACGGCGAAAATCGCGGCAAAAACTTTGCCCGAAAATATATCTTCACTCCAACGGAGGCCGATGTGGGAATGCACATACTGCATATCCGCCTCTGGAGCAACGAGGGAGAGGTGCTGGAGGAAGGCACGGTGCGCATCTCTGTGACGATGCCGCCAAAATCGCCCGAAAGCGAGCGCGTGGTGCTTCTCGTTGGCGCCTCGGACGCAAGCCCCGGCGTTTGGCCGTCCGAGGTTGGCCGCCGCTTGATCGGAGAAGGCGGAAGCCCTGCAGGCTATGCGCTGAAGAATATCTCCTTTATCGGCTCGAAAGAGTGCGGCGGTATTCGATACGAGGGATACGGCGGATGGTCCTTCACCTCGTATTCTACGGAAAATAAGCGCAACGATTTTATGATTTTGGAAGGCGATTTTTCGGATAAAAGGGAAGCGGTTGACCAGCACAGCACCTACCGTGACGAAAACGGTGCGATCTGGAAGCTGGAGAGCATTTCACCTTCGAAAATGAAGATCATTTGCCGTTCCGCCCTCGGCAAGCTTCCCTCCGAAAACGGCGGTCGCCTCGTGCACGAGGCAGGCGGCGAAAATACGGCGGATATCGTTTATACTGCCGCGCATCGCGCAGATTCCAATCCCTTCTGGAATTCCGAGCTGAAACGAAACGATTTCAAGGGATATGCCCGTCGCTTCGGCAAGGAAAAAATCGACGAAATCGTCGTCACCCTGACATGGAACAGCCATTTTCTTTCCCCCGAGGCGTATAAGGAATGTATCGATCGCTTTGTTTTGTCCGTGCACGCGGATTTTCCGGAATGTCATATTACCTTTGTCGGCGGATATTTTCCATCGCGTGACGGATTTGCGCAGAACTACGGTATTTCCTGGGGCTGGTTTCCCAAGCTTTCCGTCCTCCGTGCCTTTGACGATCTGAAAATCGAAATGGCGGAGGCCGAGCCGAAAAAATTCTCCTTCGTGCACACGGCATCGCATTACGATTCGGATCATAATGCGGTCTATTCCGAATTTGAAGCCAACACGCGCAACGATAAGCCTATCGTTCTCGGCTCAAACGGCATACATATTTCCGATAAGGGTGCAAAGCAGGTAGCGGATGCGATCGTTCGCCATCTTTGCCACCGTCTCCAAAAATGAGGAGGATCTGAAAATGAGCGAAAATAATTTTATTATCCCCAATGCTCTCCAGATCGTGATTGACGATCTCGGCTGGATGAACGGAAGGGACGATAGAGCAGAGGGCGGCCCCTCGCGCACGGGTATGCCGAGAAGGCATTGCGCGCAGGATTATATCGCGGTCAACGAGCTTGGAAAAGCACTTGGTATGCGGATCAACTGCGCCTTCGTGATCGGAGAATGGGATCCCGATAATCGCCTCGGAAGGCTTCCGAATTTTTCAAAATACGGCGATCGCTGGGATAATGCAAAGTATCTCGATCGCGAGGAGCTGAAAAGAATCGTGGAGGTCGTGAATGCATCCGAGTATATCGATCTCTCGATTCACGGATTGATGCACGGCTACTATGCGGATTTTGTGGATAATAAGGATGCCTCGGATTTCTTTTATCAGAAAAACAGGGTAAAATATATGATCTCCGAGGAGGAGCTTCGTGCAAGGCTCGATGCGTTTTTTGCGCTTCTCGATTATCACGGAGTGAAAAAGGAGATCACCTCCTATGTGCCCTCATCCGCTCTGTATCTTTTTGATACAATGTCGAAAATTCTCCCGCAGTATGGCGTGAAATATATTCTTCAGCCCTTCGTTCATACGGATTTTGGCGGCGAAAAGCCCTTCCTCGTAACGGTTGAAAACGGGATTATAACCACGGACCGTTACCATTTTATAGAAAATCACGAAAGCGTGGATAACGTCCTTGCGTGGGATGAATATGCATCGGATTTCGGCGCGCTCCCGAAAGCAAGCTGCGTTGTCGGAACGCATTGGCCGAATTATCTTCATATCGATCCCGAAAAAAATGCGGAGCTCACGCCGCGCGCGGCGGAATATTTCAAGTCCTGTGCCGATGCTTTCGGCTCGATGATGTCGCGCGATCTTGCCTTTTATTCCACGCAAGCGCTCTATAAGAGATTCTCCAAAACGGAGGAAAAGGGTGGTTGCTTCAGAATTGATGTGAGCGGTGTTCCGAGCGCAGAGGGCAACCTCGGAAAGTTCTACGTGAGCGCAAAAGCACCGATTAAAAAATGCGAGGGCGCGGAAATTTCTCTCTATGAAACGAAGCCAACGCACTATACCTATGAGATCCTTCCAAAGGCGGATTTGATTCGTCTCTCTTGATCAAATATCAGCATCAAAAACAAAATAAACAAAGAAAAAGCGAGGCAGAAATATAACTGCCTCGCCATTTTATTTTATTCCTCCGCCCAGCCGAGCGATCTTTCCACGGCGCGATGCCATTTTTTCATTTTCTGCTCGCGCAAGGATGCATCCATCTCGCTGATAAAGCGCTTTTCGAGAGAGCGGTTTTCTCTGATGCTTTCCTTCGAATCGTAAATGCCGACGGCAAGGCCGCAAAGATATGCCGCGCCGAGTGTCGTGCTTTCCACGGAGGCGGGGCGCTCGATCGGAATGCCGAGCAGATCGGCCTGCATAGAGAGAAGGAGATCGTTTTTGCAAGCGCCGCCATCCACCTTCAGAGAGGGAACGCAGAGCCCCGTGGTCTCCTCCATCAGATGAACGACATCGGCCGTCTGATAGGCAAGGGATTCAAGCGTCGCGCGGATGATGTGGTTTTTCGTCGTGCCGCGGCCGATGCCGATAATGAGACCTCTTGCGTAAGGATCCCAGCGCGGTGCGCCAAGTCCCGTGAATGCGGGAACAACGAAAACGCCGCCCGTGTCGCTGACCTTGGAGGCATAATATTCGCTGTCTGCCGCGCTGTCGAGAATTTTAAGTCCGTCTCTGAGCCATTGGATCGCCGATCCGCAGGTGAAAACCGAGCCCTCCAAGGCGTATTCCACAGAATCTCCAATGCCCCAGGCAATTGTGGTGAGAAGACCGTTTTCAGAGATGTGCGGCGTCTGTCCCGTATTCATCAGAAGGAATCCTCCCGTGCCGTAGGTGTTTTTCACATCGCCCTTATCAAAACAGCATTGGCCGAAGAGCGCCGCCTGCTGATCGCCCGCGATGCCGCCGATGGGAAGCGCCGCGCCGAAAAGCTTTGGATCCGTTTTGCCAAAAATATGGCTGGAGGGATAAACCTCGGGGAGCATCGCGCGGGGAATAGAGAAGAGCGAAAGAAGCTCTTCGTCCCAAGTAAGGGTGTGTATGTTAAAAAGCATAGTGCGCGAGGCGTTACTGTAATCGGTGGCGTGCACCTTGCCTGCCGTGAGGTTATAAAGAAGCCAGGTGTCCACGGTGCCGAAGCAAAGCTCGCCCGCCTCGGCTCTTTCGCGCGCCCCCTCCACATTGTCTAAAATCCATGCGATCTTCGTGGCGGAGAAATAGGGATCGGGAAGAAGTCCCGTCTTGTTGCGGATCATCTCGCTATAACCGTTTTTGGCAAGCGCCTCGGTTTTTTCTGCCGTGCGTCTGCATTGCCATACGATGGCATTATAAATGGGAGCGCCCGTTTTTCTGTCCCAAACGACAGTGGTTTCGCGCTGATTCGTGATGCCGATGCCTGCGATATCCTCCCAGCCGCATCCGATCCTGAGAATGGCCTCCGTGGCAACGGAGATCTGCGTGGACCAGATCGTCATCGGATCGTGCTCCACCCAGCCCTCCGCAGGGAAAATCTGGGCAAATTCCTTCTGCGCCGTGCTGACGATCCCTCCGTTTTTGTCAAAAAGGATCGCGCGCGAGCTCGTCGTGCCCTGATCCAATGCCAAAATAAATTTTTTCATTTTCATCCGCCCTTTCGATTTGGAAAAAAACAGGGAAAATATCCGTCTGTTTGAATAAAATGCAAGAATATAAGTTGTGGAATAGTGATAAAAAGATCGCCTCGGGCAAAATTCACCCGAGGCAAGTCTTTACTTAATTTCAACGGTAACGCGCTTTCCTGTTTTGGTTGCAGCAACCTTCATAATCTGGCGAATGGCTTTGGCAATCTTGCCGTGGCGGCCGATTACCATACCGGTATCGTCCTCTGCAACGCTAAGCACGAGCTCAACGTCATCTCCGTCCTCGTTCATTTCAACGACGACTGCATCGGGCGAATCGACGATTGCGCGGGCGATATCCGTCAAAGTCTGTTTCAGATCCATGAGTTCAACCCGTTCCTTTCGGTAGCGAATTACTTAAGGATTTCGCTTTTCTTCAAAAGCGCCTTAACGGTCTCGGTGGGCTGAGCGCCGTTAGCGAGCCACTTGTTAGCCTTCTCTGCATTGATCTTGATGTCAGCGGGATCGGTGAGGGGGTTGTAGTAGCCGATCTCCTCGATGAACTTACCGTCGCGGGGAGAACGCTCGTCTGCAACCACTACACGGTAGAAGGGGGTCTTCTTTGCGCCAAGTCTCTTAAGTCTGATTTTAACTGCCATTGTTTTTTTCCTCCAAAAATAGATGTGTTTTTTATTTTATAATTTTTAATTATAAACGAAATTTAGAAGGGAAGCTTGAGGCCTGCGAGGCCGCGGCGCTTTCCAAGGCCGCCTCCGAGCTGCTTCATCATCTTGCGCATCTGGTCGAATTGCTTGAGAAGCTTGTTGATATCCTCAACCGTTGTGCCCGAACCCTGCGCAATGCGCTTTCTTCTCGAGCCGTTGATGATTTCGGGGCGGGCTCTTTCCGCCTTCGTCATAGAAAGAATGATCGCCTCAGTGCGAGCCATCTGCTTTTCATCCACCTTGGCATCCTTCAGCGCCGCAGGCTTCATTCCGGGGATCATACCGAGCAGATTCTCGATATTTCCCATCTTCTTGAGCTGCTGCATCTGTGCGAGGAAGTCATCCAGCGTAAAGGTCTGCTGGCGGAGCTTTTGCTCCATCTCCTTCGCGCTCTTTTCATCAAAGGCCGCCTCCGCTTTTTCGATCAGGGAGAGAATGTCGCCCATACCGAGAATGCGAGATGCCATACGGTCGGGATGGAAGGGCTCGATTGCATCCATCTTTTCGCCCGTTCCGATAAATTTGATCGGCTTGCCCGTGATGTATTTCACGGAGAGTGCCGCGCCACCGCGGGTATCTCCGTCCATTTTCGTTAAAACAACGCCCGTGATGTCCAAAAGCTCGTTAAAGGTTTTTGCAACGTTGACGGCATCCTGACCGAGCATAGCGTCCACGGTGAGCAGAATCTCCGTCGGCTCCACGGCCGATTTGATCTTCACAAGCTCGCCCATCAGCTCCTCGTCGATGTGCAGTCGTCCCGCCGTGTCGATAAAGACCATATCGTGTCCGCCCTTTTTCGCGGCCTCGATGCCTGCCTTCGCGATCTCAACGGGGGAGACCTTCGTTCCAAGCGAGAAAACGGGAACGCCAACGCTTTCGCCAACGATCTTCAGCTGATCCACGGCCGCAGGACGGTAAACGTCACAAGCAACGAGCAGGGGAGACTTGCCCTTCTGCTTATACATAGATGCAAGCTTGCCCGTATGCGTGGTTTTACCCGCGCCCTGAAGACCGACCATCATAATGACCGTGGGGGGCTTGGGGTTGATCGTGAGCTTCGTGGAATCTGCTCCCATCAGCTCGATCAGCTCTTCGTTGACGATCTTGACGATCTGCTGCGCGGGCAGAAGGCTTTCCAGCACCACGGATCCGATCGCGCGCCCCGTCACCTTTTTGACAAAATCCTTAACGACCTTGAAATTCACGTCGGCCTCGAGCAACGCAAGCTTGACCTCGCGCATACCCTCCTTGACGTCCGCCTCGGTCAGCTTGCCCTTGTTGCGAAATCTCTTAAAGGCACCTGCCAGCTTCTCTGTCAGATTTCCGAACATAAAATTCTCCTTCCGTCGCCGAAGCGACCGTGCAATGCTTAGGAAGTGATCGTTTTCGCCGCCGCGGCAATGGCCTCGGAGGCATCCGCAGGAGAAATTCTTTCCGCCCGAAGGCTTTCCGCAATGGAAAGAAGCGCCCTCGCCGTTTCCTCAATTTCTCCGTGCCGCCGGGCAAGCCCCAGCCTTTCCTCCCAAAACAGGAGCTGCTCCTCGCCCTTCTTGATCAGATGGCGAACGCCCTGTCTGGAAATTCCTTCGCCCTCCGCAATCTCGGAGAGAGAAAGATCGTCGTCGTAATAAGCGTTCATCACGGCGCGGATATGTGAATCCAGCACCTCACCGTAAAAGTCGAGGAGGTATGAAATTTTCATATTCTTCTCAAACATAAGGCAACTCCGTCGTGCTGTAAAGCAAATTACTTTACAAGTATAACAGATGAAAAGCAATTTGTCAAGTGTCTACGGAAATTATTTTTATTTTTAACGAAAAAACTTCGAAAAAAATGAAAAAAACACTTGATTTTTTTTGAAGACTGTGATATAATATGCGATGTATGAAAAGGAATCGGGTGTAATCAGTTCAGCGGTCGGACCCTCTCAGCCGTCCTGCAGAAGTGAAGCACGGATTGCTTCAAAATTTTAAGGAGATTGAAAATGGCAAACATTAAGTCCGCAAAAAAGCGTATCCTTGTGAACCGCGCAAAGGCTTTGAAGAACCAGATGCTCAAGTCTGCTCTTAAGACCACCATCAAGAAGTTCAACGCTGCCGTTGATGCAGGCGATAAGGCTGCTGCTTCCGAGCTTTACAAGTTGGCTGTTAAGAAGGTTGACCAGGCCGTTGCTCATGGTATCCTTCATAAGAATAACGCCGCGCACAAGAAGTCTGAATTCACCATTAAGTTTAACAAAATGGCATAATTGTCCTATAAAGAGATCCGCTGCTTAACCCACAGCGGATCTTTTTATATTCCTCGGGCAGAGCAGGGAAAGCGCGAATGCGCGGATTCCAAGGCTCTGCCTTTTTTTTTGGATGTTTACGAAATAGAGCCCTGGCTTTTTCTCAGCTCGTTTGGCAAAATACCGAAGTGCGCGCAGAATCGCTTTGCAAAATAAGAGGGCGTATGAAAACCGCAAAGGTAGGCAATCTGCTGAAGCGTTTGCTCGCTATGCAAAATCAGATACCTTGCGTATATAAGTCTTAATTTCAAAATGTATTGATTGGGCGTTTCGGAAAGTTCATTTTTAAAAAGCTTTATCAAATGATTTTTGGTAAGATGCAGGTGCTCGGCTATATCGGCAACAGTGATGCTTTTCGTGAAATTCTTTGAAATATAGTCGCAAGCGCTTTTGATATGCGGATTTATAATATCGTTTTGCGCATCGCCGCGATTGTGCCGAAGCGCATCGCAAAGCACCAGCAGAATAAATTCCCTTATATATTGTTTCTGAAGATTTTTGTCTGTAACGCCGGGATAAGAGCAGGAGGCGAGCTTATCCAAAAGATCCTTTAGCTCTTCAAAATGATAAGGGCGGAATACGGGTGGGATCAAGGAAAGCTCTTCAAAATCGCATTCCTTCTGAAGTGCACCGCTAATGGGGCGATAGATATTGTTTGGGCTGAATACCTCGGCTGAAAAATCAAGCGTGAGGATGTATGTGTTGTAATCGCCCGTTCCCGAGGTGATTTGCCCGGGCTTTCGGAATATCAGGCAGCGATCCGTGTCAGGATATGCCGTACCGTCAAGGCATATTTTATGTTTTCCGTCAAGATAAAGATCAAATTCGTAATTGGTAACGGTTCGCTTGTCCGCCTTCGCGCATTTTGATACGAAGTGCATACATTCCAGAACGTTGGGGGTGGGTAGCATTTTTGTATCTCCTAAGGATATATTGTTATATGATTGTACCACAAAATCAAAGCAAAGTCAATAAAAAGCATATTTTGTTGCATCATAAGGATTTTTTGTTTCTTTTATATTTTCGCCTTTATGCTATAATATAAGCAAGATTTGAAATAGGAGGATCCCGCATTGAAGCATAGCGCCCTTTTGATCGTCGATTCCGGCGGAAGTAAAACCAAGCTCGCTTTATGCGATAATGACGGCCAACGGATTCTGGAGGGAACAACCGTCGGCTACGGAGTCGCAGAGGATAGCGAAAGCGTCTTGACGGAGGCCGTAGCGTTTTTCGCCGATTTTTGTAAGGAATATAATGTTACATCCGTCGTATGCAATCTCGGCGGAAAAAATAAAAAACAAATGGAGATAACGCTGAAAAGCGCGTTTTCGGATGCGCAGATCAAGGTAGTACGCGAATCCGAGGGGGATGCGGCCTTGGCCTTCGGCGCGTTTTCAAATGCATCGGTCGTGCTTTTGGCAGGCACGGGAACGATTGCCGTTTGCCAAAACGGAAATCAAAAATGCATCCTCGGCGGCTGGGGAATGAATATCGGAGACGGCGGAAGCGGCTATGATATAGGCTTATCGGCTATCAGGGAGACGCTCCTCGCCTTGGACGGGGTTGAGCCTCTTTCTCCGCTTCAGCAGGATATATCCGGTCTTGAAGCGCCCATAAAGCCCGAAGTGGATGCGAAAACCATATGCCTTCTGCGCGACCGCGTGCGCGACCGCATTCGGCACACGGATCGGCGCGCCGTTGCCTCCTTGGTGAAAACCGTTGCCGCACACGCGGCGCGCGGTGAGGCGGATGCGCTTAGGATCCTCTCGGATGCGGGCGAAAAAATGGCAGATCTCGTTTTGCGGGGCTTGCGCAAATCCGCCGCAAAAAAGGAGTTGACCGTTGCCGTCACGGGCGGCCTTTTACATACGCTTGCCTTCTGGCAATCTGCATTTGAAAATAAAATTAAGGAAGAGTTTTGTGCGGCGCACTTCGTTTATGAAGCAGATGGACTTATGTGCGGCGTTCAAAGGATCGCAAAAGAGATAGGAGAAGAAAAGAAATGAATCAAAAATTTCCTCGCGGATTGATCGTTTCCAGCCAGGCGCTGGAGGGCAATCCGATGAAAAGCACGGAAAAGCTTGCCTCTATGGCAGAGGCGGCGGCCATTGGCGGTGCGGCCGCCCTTCGCGTGGACGGCGCGGATATGGTGAAGGAGCTGAAAAAGCGCACGGAGGTTCCTATCATTGCAATTCATAAGATCCGCGATGCAAGTGGCAGAATTGTGATCACGCCCACCTTCGAGGCCGCAAAGGCGCTTTGCGAGGCAGGGGCGGACATTATTGCCTTGGATGCAACCTTCTATCCCAGCGAGCTGAAGGAGGATACGGCGGGGCTGATCTCTCGCATCCATAATGAGCTCGGCGCTCTCGTGATGGCAGATATCAGCACGGCAGAGGAGGCGCGCGCCGCCGCCGCTCTTGGCGCGGATGCGGTTTCCACAACCCTTGCAGGCTATGTGCCGGGTGCTTTGCACGCAAAGGACGAGCTTTATACGCCGAATTACGCCCTTATCAAGGAGATCGCAGATATGCATCTTCCTTGTGCTCTCGTGGCCGAAGGCAGATTCTGGACGCCTGAGGCCGTCGCGGAAGCAATGAAGATCGGCGCGGATGCGATCGTAATCGGTAAGGCGATCACCAACCCTATGGCAATCACGAAATATTTCGTTGCAAGAATTGGAGAATTGATGTGAAAAATATATCTGATAAGTTTCTGGTCGGTGCAATGTACGCGCCCTTTTGCCGAACGGCCCACGCGCCGATGGAGGAGTGGGAGCGCGATATTCAGACGATGGCGGATCTTGGCTATACCTGTCTGCACGGCTTTGCGGAATGGCACGATATCGAATACGAAAAAGGGAAGTTTGACTTCTCCAAGGTCGATCATCTCGTTTGGTGCTGTAATAAGGCAGGGATCGTTCCCATTATCAATGTGGCAACGCAAAACAGCGTTGGCTTTTATTCTCCGCGCTGGCTGATGGAGGAGCTTCGCGACTGTGAAGGCTATGTGGATGCAGACGGAAGACGTCCGCACCATAGCGAATATGTCATTCCGTGTCTCGATGATCCCGATTATCAGAAATATGCGCACCGCTTTCTTGCCGAGGTGGCAAAGCATTTTGCATCCGATACGCGCGTCGGCGGCTATGTCCTCTGGGGTGAGCCAACGTCCAGCAGCTATGTAACGGGCTCCCGCATCTGCTATTGCAAGCATACCTTGAAGAAATTCCGTGCCTATCTTTTGGAAAAATACAAGAAAATTGAGAAGCTGAACGCTTGCTGGGGAAGCGAAGGCCCCTCCTGCTACGAAAGCTTCGATGCGGTTTATCCTCCGACGGGGCACGGTCGCCAAAGAGGCGGCTTCTGCTCTTGGGACGATTTTTGCGAATTTATGGAGCAAAACCTCGCAGGGCATATCGTGGAGGCAGGCCGTATCTTTAAGGAAAACGGCGCAAATCAGCCCACCATCACCGAAATGCTCCCCGGTATTGCAAACAATATAGATTCCTGGAAGCTTGCGAAAACGAGTGATATCGTCGGCATCAGCCTTTTCGGAAAGCCGAAGAGAAGCACGGCACTTTTTATGAGCGTTTCGTCCAGCCTTGCCAAGGCGGAAGGCAAAAGCACCTTCGTGATCGAGGCAGGCGGCGGCTCCATCAAATTTGATAATCCTCAGCTTTATTACGCGCCCCAGACCTTCACGCCCTCGGCAGAGGAGCTGAAAACAACGGTGCTGATGCGCGCAGGCTTCGGAACGCGCGGCGTTATGTTCTGGTGCTGGCGGCCGAGACTCAGCGACCTTGAGGGAAATGACTACGGTATGTGCCGCCCTGACGGAAAGCCTCTGAAGCGGACGAAGGAGCTCGGTAAGCTTTCCCGCCGTATGTATGAGCTTTCAGATGTCTATGCATCGGGCGAGCATAAAAGCGAGGTCACGGTTTATATGTCGCAGAAGATCAATCATTTGGCCGCGGCAGAGAAAATGGATACCTGCTATAAAAACGCCCTGATCGGCGCCGGTGCAATGCTCACGGATCTGCATATCAATTATGACTTTATTACCGATGAAGGAATCGCTAACGGTACGCTGGAAAAATATAAAGTGCTCCTTCTTCCTTGCAGCTATATCATTTCTACGGAAACGGCAGAAAAAATAGGGCAGTATGTTAAAAACGGAGGCCGCGTGATCGCGGATTATATCCTTGCCGAAAAGAAGCCCGGCGGATTTTGCTATACCTCCTTGCCCGGTGGAGGCCTCGATGAGGTCTTTGGCATCGAGCGTGAGGACGTTCTTTCCATCGCGCATAAAACGATGGAAAAGGAAAATACCTTCGGCATCACCGTGGGCGATTATGTTGAGGAATTGATCCTCACAGATGCGAAATGCATCAGCGAAAGCTATGGCGATGGCTATCCGATCCTGACCGAAAATCAGTATGGCAAGGGCTATGCAAACTATATTGCAACGCAGTTCTTCTCAAGATACGCAGATGCCCCGAAATATGAAAAGAGAGAAAAGCTTCGCGCCCTTCTTGCCGGTAGCGGCGTGCTTCCGTATGCCTCGATTGAAAATGAGGATAAGAAAGAGCCGACAGCGCTGATCACCTCCGCTTTGATGGCGAAAAACGGCGATCTTCGCGTTATAACCGTCAGCAATACGGACTACGAGCCGATTAAGGATTGCCTTCTTCTTCCCAAGGGCGTATACCGCTCTGTGGATGACGGTGCGCGCGTGGTCCTTGCGGAAACAGAAACGGGAGTGAAGGCAGAATTTGAGCTTTCGGCCTACGAATCCTTTGCGCTGTATACCGAGGATGAAAATGTAAATATTTGAGAAGGTTGTGTACAATTTTACATTGACTTGGTAGTGCTCTTAACATTATAATGTACTTGCAATTGTATTTGCGGAACAGACGAAAGTATGAGGGCAAAATATGAGAAAAAGCATCCGTATCGGCGTAATTCGCTGGGATTCGTATACAGATTCCGATCTGTACTATTCATACTACGGCGCAAAAGCACTTTCATCCGAAAATCATCGCGATAAAGTTCCTTTTTTTGGGAAAATTTATGATGGCGAGCAGGTGGTCTTTCCTCGCTATACCGAAGAAATCTTTAAAAAAGAGATGGAATATGCACAAGACGCGGGAATTGATTATTTTATCTGGTTTTTCTATCCACCAAAAGGGATTACGGATAATTTCTCGCATTCTTCGTTGACCGTAGATGCATTCGGTGAGCCATGCGCCGAGCTGGATATCGTTCGGAGAATATACCGAAAAAGCTCTAATAAGCACAATATAAAAATGTGTTTTCAGCTCAGTGGAGCATCTCTTGCGGAGAATGAAATCGAAGAAATTTGTGAGGATATGCAAGAGGATTGGTATGAAAAAACGGACGGAAGACCGCTATTATACCTTTATGATTACACCTCGGAAGCGGCGCAGGAAAATTTGAAAAAGCTCTTAAAAATTGCAAGAAAGAAGGGGATTTTTCCCTTTCTTATCAATCAAAAGGCGAATATCATACCCGATATACCCGTCGATGCGTACGGTGCGTACAGCATGCCGTCCTCGCTTCGACCGATGAAATCCTTTTCGGAATATACAGAAATGGTGGTTGATAGAAACAAAGCTTTTTTGGATAAGGGGGCAAAGGCTGTATTTCATTTGTCTTTCGGCTGGAATCCTATGCCTCGCATCGAAACGCCCGTTCCGTGGTACAAGTATCCCGAAACAGATTATCCGCCCGCACCGAAAAATAACGAAATTCTTGAACAGGCGAAGCATTTAAAAAAACTTGCGGAGTGCAATTGCAATGCATTTTTCGGTCATTACAATGTTTTTGCATGGAATGAATTCGAGGAGGGTGCATGGATATGCCCCACCTTGAAAATCGAAGGTGGCATAGATCGCTCACACCTTAAAATGCTGAAGGATGCGATTTATTATTTAAAAATATAGAACAGGAAGAAAAATAAAATGCTGACGATCAACAAAACCTTTTCCGCCGAGCCCATAGATTTTGCAGCCTTGGAGCAGAAAAAATATCTGCGTATGATGATGCCGGAGGGCGGCGATATTAAAATTTCTTGCGATCCGAAGGCGGAAACGGGATTTCGTCTTGGCCTTATGTCGGATTTCGGCTTGGATACCTCTGATGCCGAGGATCTGTATCTCGACGATATTCTTTATATCGATTGCGATGAGAAAGGCGGCGTGATCGCGGGAAGCAACCTGCGCTCCATTCTGCTTGCCGTCTATGAATACCTTCGCCAAAACGGCTGCCGTTGGCTTTATCCCGGAACGGATGGCGAATATATCCCCGAAAAAGTGATTGCTCCCGTGAAGCTGCGCCATAAGCCCTCTATGCGTTGCCGCGGCTGTGCGGCCGAGGGATCTGTTTATCAAGATAGCGTGCTCCGAATAATCGATTTCCTTCCCAAGGTCGGAATGAATACCTATATGATCGAATTCCGCCTTCCGCGCGCTTACTATAACATTTACTATATGCACCTTCGCAATCTCAAGAATTTTCCCTCCGAGCCAATCAGCGAGTCGCAGGTGATGCAATGGAAGCGCCAGACCGAAACCGAAATGGCAAAGCGCGGCCTTCTTTTCCACGATGTTGGCCACGGATGGACGATCGATCCCTTCGGCGTGGATTCCAAATATAGCTGGCGCAAGGTGGATCCGAGCCTCGTTCCGAAGGAAAGCATTCAGTATCTGGCCGAAATCGGCGGCAAGCGCGGCCTCTTTGAGGATACGCCGATCAATACCAACTTCTGTATGTCGAATCCCACGGCGCGCAAAATGTTCTGCGATTACGCCGTAAAATACGCCGAGGAGCATCCCAATGTGGATTATCTGCATATCTGGCTTGCCGATAATATCAACAATCATTGCGAATGTGCCGAGTGCCAAAAGATGATCCCCTCGGATTACTATGTGCTTCTGATGAACGAGCTTTATGCCGCTCTGGAGGCAAAGGGACTGCAAACGCGCATCGTATTTATCGTATATCTCGATACGGTATTTCCGCCCCTCGTTGAAAAAATCAAGAATTCCAAGCGCTTCTCCCTGATGTTTGCCTATATTTCGAGAAACTATGCCGACACCACGGTAGAGAGCACGGACACCGCCCTGAAGCCCTATGTAAGAAATAAGATTCCTCGCATCGGCGCGCTTTCGGATGCCCTGCGCTATTATCAGAAATGGCGCGATAGCTATGATGGCGACGGCATTGTCTTCGAATACCATTTCTGGCGCCACCTCTATTATGATGTTACGGGCTTGCAGATGGCAAAGCGCATCTTCGAGGATGTCGCGCTTTATAGAGAAAACGGCTTCCGCGGCATCATTGAGGATGGAACGCTCCGTCCCTTCTTTCCGAGCGGTATTGCATTCTATACCTACGCAAAATGTCTCTACGACGAAGCGCTTTCCTTTGAAGACGTCAGCCGCGATTATTTCTCGCATATCTACGGCGAGGATTATAAGGATTTCGTTTCCTATTATGAAAAGCTGAACGAGCTTTTGCCGTATCGCTATACAGAAACGAATTCTCCCACAGGCGGTATGAAAAAATCCCTCGAGTTCTGTGAGGGATTCGTCGAAAGGCTGGATGGCCTGAATGAGGTGCTCGCATTCGGCAAAAAGCTCGTGGAGGAGCATTATAATTCCGATATGCGCGTGCAAACCGTCTCGGTAAGACTTCTTGAAAGACACCTGCGCTACGTGGAGCTCTATGCGGATGCGATCCGCAAGAAGGCCTTGGGTGAAAACGAGGCCGCCGAGGAGGCATATAACACCTTGGTTGAGGAAATGGGCAAGGAAGAGGCATATATGCTTCCTTATTACGACCACAACCTCAATACCACAGGCCTCGGCCATTATTTTAACCTTAATAGCAACCCCTATATCTCCATCGGCGCAGGCGTATAACCTCGGTGCCAAGAAAAAGCAAGAGCGAAGGAAAAGTCCTTCGCTCTTGCTTTTTTTGTTTTTTATTAGCCTTCAAAAACCGTAAGGTTTCCGATACTTGCCTTTTCGTTCTTATATTCGGGGTTGCCGCTGTATGCGCCAACGGTGGAAAGAACATCAAAGCGCAGATATCTTGCCTCGGTGGGGGCAAAGCGATAGATGTTTTCGTCGCCGAAAACGCGGCAGTAGCCGTCGGCCGCCTTGGTAAAGGTCTTGCCGTCAAGGCTCGTGTGAATTTCCCATTCCGCAACGATGCCGGCCGCTTTTCTCTCAAGAGCCTCGCCCTTACAGTCTTCGGAGCGGAGAATGCGCGTAGGGTAATGGCCGAGGGCGGAGATCTTTTTGCAATCCTTCATATCGATCAGGATCGAAGCGGTCGTATCCTCGGAGAAATAGGTTGCATAAGGATCGCCGTTGATAGTGATGCTTGCATCCTTGCCCGTTTTGAGATCGGTCGCCGTCATATCCTTCATATCCAAGGGGGAGAGGGTGGGAAGAGCGGCAAAATCATCAAAGGCTCTGCCCGTATAAACGGGAGAAGAGAATGTGCGCTTTCCGTTCTTATCCGTGAGGCGCAGATAGAAGTAGCGCGCCGTTTCGGAGGAAACGGTGAAGTCAAGCACGGTTTTTCCTTCAAAATTTTCGGAATAAACGGTTCTTCCGTAGTCGCTGACCACGCGCAGAGAAACGGGGAGCGCGGATGCATCACCGTCGAAGGTGTTAAGCTCGATGTGGAAGCGGTATTCCGTGGCAGGGGCGAGATCTGCGGGAGCGGTCTTGCCGTTCACGGTGTAAGAGAGCTTCACCTTCCCGCTTTCGGTTGCATAAGCGCGACCCGAGCGGATCGCATCCAGAAGAGCCTCGCGGGAGTTTTCCGTCGCCATAACGACGGTGCGGTAGGGCACGCGGTTTTCGATCCAGTTTTGGTGAACGTCGCCGTCCGCATAGGGGCTGACGCGCAGACCCGCATCCAGAGCGAAGGAATAGGATTGCTCGAAGCAGAGATTCACGCCGCTACCATCCAGCACCTCAATGCCACAAGCCATTTTCTGGACCTCTTTGGGAAGGTTCGGGAAATCAAAGTCCCACATGGCAGGCGGCTCGCCCCAGCCGATTACCTGCGGATGCGCGAAAATAACGATTGGGGCAGGGGAGCTCTTAAAGGTAGCGATAAATTCCGAAAAGTCGCTTGCGAGAATATAGCCGTTTGCATTCAGCGTCAGAATTTCGCCCGATTTGCGCACGGGAACGCCAAAGCGGTTGGTTTTGTTATAAACAACCTCACTCTCCGTGCCGGGAAAAATCGTGGTGCGCATGGGCGCGGCCTCTTCCACAGCGGTGAAGGCGCGGAAAAAGTCGCGGTCATTGATCGTTTCCGCGTGATCGGAAATAACGCCGAAATCAATAAGGCTTTCTTTCCTGATTTCTTCAACATAGCCCTCTTGGAAGTCCGTTGTGCGCTCGGCAAATTTCTTCGTGTCATGGATCATCGTGGTATGCGTGTGCATATCGCCGAGATAATAGTTGTTTGCCTCCTCCGAGCTTGCATGCCGGAGCGCGTGCGCCTGCACGGTGAAGGTATGCTTTTCGCCGTCTGCCTCGCAAAATACAGTGTGAGTTCCTTCCTTTAAAACGGTAATTAAAGCACCGTTGGGAACGGAAAATTCATCGTCCGTTTTGAAGGTGCGCAGATGCAGGCCGTCCCCCTCAAAAAGAAAGGTCGTGCTCGGCATTTTTTCGCCGTCTGCAAGGGGGAGAAGCCTGAGAGAAAAAACGTCTCCGACAAAGGTTTCGTGGCTTTCTTTGGATAAGCGGTACTTCATAATATTCTCCTCAATAAACGATGTGAAAGTCAAAAAAGAAAGGATAATTTAAAGCAGAAATGCGATTTTCAAAAGCTGAGAAATGATGAAAATGATGCCGAGGTGCAGCGGATATGCGATGTAAAACAGATATTTCAAGTTTCTTTTTCCGCGGTTTCCGTTGTATAAAAGAAGGATCGGAATTGCCGCGAAGGAGAAAAGCTGATCCCATTGGAAATTCAGCGAGAGCAGATAAAGCAGAGGGATCAAAGCAAGAAGGCGCCATTCCTTGCTCGGCAAAAAGTAGAGAACGATCGGGATCAGGAAGGGATAAATTCCATAGTCGAGCAATAGGCCGTATGGGCGCATAAATTCGGGCGGGAAGCGAAGGAAAAGCACCAGCGCCGCAAGCAAAAGGAGAGCAAAGATGCAGAGCGGGCGCTCCTTTTTCGTCTTCGGCTTCAGGATGCTCTTGATAAGGAAGATCGCCGCCACGGAGAGCGAGAAGGAAACAACGGTGGAAAGATAAAGCGTTCCTTCGGCAAAAAAATAAACTGTCTGGCAAAAGAAACCGAGAATAAAAATGCGAAGGAAATATTTTTTCGGATTTCTCGTGTATCGGCATCCCTCCGCGATCATATAAGCGAAAATGGGAAGGGAAATGCGGCCAAGACAGCGGAGCCAGATCGTGCTCGGAAAAATCATCACGCCGATGTGATCGATGATCATAGAGATCAGCGCGATGATCTTCAGAGCATTGGCATTCATAATTTCATATTTTTTCAAAACAACTGCTCCTTTTTGAGAGGAATCAAAAGGGAAGGGTTACTTATAGATTTTCTGATAGTTGGAGGGCGCCTTTTTTGCCTTGCCCGCGTTTCTCTTGGCGCGAATCACCAAAAAGATCGCGAGCACAAGACCGTAAGCAAAGGAGAAAAGAACGGTTGCGATAAAGAGCCCCGTGCTTCCCCTCTGACCGTAATTGCCGGAGAATATATAGAGAAGGATAAAGCTGATGAGGAAAGTGAGATAATGCAGGCCGCATCTTGCCGCCACGGGAAGTGCGCGGATGTAGAAGAATTCCTGCGCCGCCGCAAGCACGGCACTAAAGCCGAGGAAGAGGAAAAAGAAGCCAACCTTCATCGCGGCATTTTCGGGCTGTGCGATCAGGGAAAAGAGATAAAAAATGGTCAGCACCGCCGTCAGATAAACCGTCGTCCGATGCAGAATATTGCGTACCGTTTGCATAAAACCTCCATTCCGCCCACTCGATGGCGGAGAAAAAAGAAGAATTTCCGAAATTTTTGTCGGCATTTCGAATTTCACGCAAGTATTTTACCATACTTTGCGGAAGTTTGCAAGTGCTTCGTGTGAATTTTTAAATAATTAAAAAAATATGTCCTTCGTCGTTGACAACGCGCGAAAATAAATGTATAATATGAATAATAAAACATTTTTGCAAAGGAAATGGCACTATGAATAGAAAAACAGCAAGAGAAAATGCATTTCTCCTCCTTTATGAAAGCGTATCCAAGAAGGATGAGGGCGCAGAGGAGATCCTTGAAAAGGCCGTGGAGGAGCGCGGTCTTGAAACGGATGATTATGTGAAGGATGTATTCCTCGGCGTTGCCGCGCATCTTTCCGAGATCGAGAGCGAGATTTCCGAAAATCTCGTCGGTTGGAAGAAGGAGAGAGTTTCGCTCGTTTCTATGGCGCTTCTGCGCCTCGGTGTTTACGAGATCCTTCATCGCGAGGATATTCCCGTGAAGGTCTCCATCAATGAATGCATCGAGCTCTCGAAGAAATATGACGATGAGAAGTCCTATATTTTCGTCAACGGCGTACTGAACGCTGTCTCCAAGAAAAAGGCGGCTCTGTGATGCGCGGTTGCTTCGTTGGTATCGATACGAGCAATTATACGACCTCTCTGGCTTTGATCTCCGAGGAAGGGGAGGAAATTGCCAATCTCAAATATCCTCTTTCCGTGAAGGAGGGGGAGCGTGGCTTGCGCCAATCGGATGCCTTGTTTTTGCATACCTCTGCCTTGCCGACCGCCATCGCGCGCGCAAAGAAGCTTCTTGACGGGCGCCGCCTTCTGGCCGTCGGCGTCAGCGACCGCCCAAGGAACGCAGAGGGCTCTTATATGCCTTGCTTTCTTGCCGGCGTTTCGGCTGCCTCCGCGCTTGCGCTCGGTGCGCAGGTGCCTCTCTATAGGTTTTCGCATCAGTGCGGCCATCTGATGGCCGCGCTCTATTCCTCGGGCGCGGAGTCTCTTCTTTCCGAGGAGCGCTTTTTCGGTGCGCATATCTCGGGGGGGACGACGGAGCTGCTCTGCGTCAAAGCCGAGGGCGATGGCTTTTTGACCGAGATCATCGGCGGAACGAAGGATCTGAATGCGGGTCAGCTGATCGATCGCGTGGGCGTTGCAATGGGACTGAAATTCCCCTGCGGCCCTGCGCTGGAGTCGCTCGCACTTTCCTATAAGGGAAAGATCCCGAAGCGTAAGCCGCATACGGAGGGAGAATTCATCAATTTCTCAGGCTCCGAAAACCTTGCCCTGCGCCTTTATGAGCAAACGAAGGATCGCGAGCAAACGGCCGCCTTCCTTTTTTCGCATATCGGTGAGGCGCTTTGCGCGGCCTCGCTTGCCTGTATGGAAAAATACGGAGAGGCGCCCTTCGTTTATGCGGGCGGCGTGATGTCGAATTCCATCCTGAAGGATAGGCTTTCGAAGGAAATTCGCGCGTATTTTGCCGATCCCGCCCATTCGGCGGACAATGCGGTCGGCGTTGCCTTGCTTGCAAGGAAAAAGCATTTGTCGATATAAATTTGTCAGTATCGCGGAAAGGAGAGGTATGGATATTTCCTCGCTCAGAGAGCGTGCTCCGATGGATCCGAGCTCCGTATCGGAGCTGAACCAATATATCAAAGGGCGGCTGGAAAGTGATGCCCGCCTTTCCCGTGTCTATATTCGCGGCGAGATCTCGAATTTCACGCGCCACAGCAGCGGCCATCTCTATTTTTCGATCAAGGACGAGGAGAGCCAGATCCGCGCGGTGATGTTTCGCTTGGCGGCGCAGTCTCTGCGCTTTTTGCCCGAGGACGGAATGAAGGTGCTTGTCAGCGGCTCGGTTTCGGTTTACACAAAGGGAGGCTTGTATCAGCTCTATGTGAGCAGCCTTTCGCCCGACGGTCTCGGTGCGCTTTATCTTGCATATGAGCGCCTGAAGCAGAAATTGGAGGCCGAGGGGCTCTTTTCGGAGGAAAGAAAGAGAGCGCTCCCGCCATATCCGAAAAAAATCGGCGTTATCACCTCGCCAACGGGCGCGGCGGTGCGCGATATACTGAACATAACGGGAAGGCGCTATCCCTTGGCGGATATCGTTCTTTATCCCGCACTCGTGCAAGGGGAGGGCGCGCCGCGCTCGCTTCTTTGCGGTCTTGAATATTTTTCAAAAACGGATGCCGATCTTCTGATTATCGGCCGCGGCGGTGGCTCGATCGAGGATCTTTGGGCATTCAATAATGAGAATGTTGCCAGAAAAATCGCAGAAATGCCGATGCCTGTGATCTCCGCCGTCGGGCACGAAACGGATTTCACAATTTGTGATTTCGTTGCGGACCTCAGAGCGCCAACGCCTTCTGCCGCCGCCGAGCTCGCCGTTCCCGATATCCGTGAGCTTTATCTTTATCTTGACGGTATGCATTCTCGGCTCCGCGCGGCACTTCTGCACCCAATCAGGCGAAAAAAGGAGCGCCTTTGTGCATTGCGGGACCGCCTTGCTCTGCTTTCCGAGGGGAGGCTCCTTGAGGGGGAGCGCCAAGCGCTTCTTCGATTGAAGGAAAAGCTTTCCTCGGTGGCCTCCGTGGATTTCACGAAGCGGCGCGCCGAGATCTCCGTGATAGCGGAAAAGCTTGAAGCGCTCAGCCCCCTTCGGGTTCTCGGAAGGGGATATTGCGTTGCGCAAACGGCGGCGGGCGTGGTTTCCACGGTGGATGCTGTCTCTGTTGGCGACGGTCTATCACTTTCGCTTTCGGACGGAAGGATTTTTGCGGTTGTAAAGGAAAAGGAGAAGAAAAATGTCTGAAAAAAATATCAGCTTCGAGCAAGCGATGGAGCGGCTGGATGCCGCCGTCAAGGCGCTCGAGAGCGGTAGCCTTGGCTTGGATGATGCAATGAAGACCTACGAGGAGGCCGTCGGCCTTCTCCGCCTGTGCCATACGGCGCTGGAGGACGCGGAGCGCCGCGTCAGCATCCTTTTGGATAAAGGAGACGGGAATCTCGCCGAGGCTCCCTTCGATGCGGGCAATGAGGCTTGATGTATTTTTGGCGGAAAACGGCTTTG
>JAZTWU010000008.1:0-10863 GCA_045636085.1 Eubacteriales bacterium | reverse complement strand
GAGTAGCTTTTCCGGCGGGAAGCTGAAGTTTGATATAACCGGGAATTTTCTTAGCCATAATTATATACCTCCGAATGTGGTGTAAAAATCGGGAGAATGATAAAAATTTTCTCCCTCCCACGAGTGTGCTTCATAGCGAAGCGGGGCAGAGCATTAGTCTGCTTTCTTGACATCCTTGGTTTCAACCATAATGGGAATGTCGCGTTTTTCAGTCGAAGCCAAGACAACGAGCTGCTTCTTGTCCTCGCTGATTTCCTGGAGAACGCCGGCGTATCCTGCGAAGATGCCGGAGATAACCTCCACTTTGTCGCCGATCTGGAAGGGAAGCTCGTCGGAATGAATCTCAACGTTGAACATCTCGATCTCAGCATCGGTGAGGGGCGTAGGCTCAGATCCGGGGCCTACAAAGCCGGTGACACCGGTAATGTTTCGTACCACGTGCCAGCTTTCATCGGTCATAGTCATCTTAACAAGGACATAGCTCGGGAAAAGGTTCGTCTCCACGATCTTTTCCTCGCCCTTGTCGTTGATTTCCACATGCGTTTCGATGGGAACCTTCACGTCATAGATCAGATGTCCGAGGCCGCGGTTTTCCACGATCTTCTCGATGCTGATCTTGACCTTATTCTCATAACCGGTGTAGGTGTGAGCAACGTACCATCTGGGACCAAGGTTTTTCTCATTAATATTACTCATCTCGAATACCCTTTATCAGCCGATCAGGCCGGCGATGAAATTGATAATCGTAGAGAACACAGTGTCTACCACGCCGATTGCGGCTGCGATAGCGAGAACAGTTACGATGACGAGAATGGAGCTCTTCTTGGTTTCATCCTTGGAAAGCCAGACAACCTTCTTCATTTCGCCAACGACATCACGGCACAGCTTTTTAATTTTCTTCCAAAGGCGAACGAAGAAATTCTCCTTCTTCTCGCCCTTGCTCTTTTCAGCCTTGGCGATCTTTGCGGGAGCCTCGCTAACCTCAGCTGCCTCTTCGATCTCCTGGGCTTCAATTTTTACCTTATCTTCTGCCATAATCTTCCTCCGAAGCCTTACTTCGTTTCTTTGTGCAAAGTGTGTTTGCGGCAGAAACGGCAGTATTTGTTGATCTCAAGTCTGTCCGGATCGTTCTTCTTGTTTTTTTCTGTGTCATAATTTCTTTGCTTGCACTCGGAGCAAGCGAGGGTAATTTTGACTCTCATTGATATCGGCACCTCCTAATAGAATTCGGGTAAAACCCGTGAATACCTCCCTCATTGTCGGGCTCGGCGCCAAGTCCCAGAAAAGCGCACAAAAAAAGCCCCCGACAGAGGTAATACGATTATATCACGTTTTTCCTCTTTTGTCAAGGGCTTTTCTAAATTTTATTGTATTTTATTATAATATATAAACAATAATGGTGAAATATGCGTTCGTATGTGCGAGCTTTAATGATTTTTGCGTTTTCCGTAATAATCAAAGAGCATATGGAGAAGTCTGCCGTTCGCGCTTGCGTTCGGCATCCAGGGTGCGGTATACGCATCGTGATCGTCGTAGCGCTCGCATTGATAATATTCGGTGGTCACGTTGTATTTTAAAAGTGCATCCAGAAGCCGCCGGCATCCCTCGCGGTCGCCTGCACGCTTATAGTAAATGTAGCGGCTGTGCTCAGCCCAGGTCGTGTACCACGTCCGTCCCGTTCCGCCGACCGAGCGGTAAACGGGATAAATAAGGCCGTTTTTCTCCTGTCCGCTGTGCGAGTAGGTGTAAAGGATCTTTTCCGCCACCTCCGTTCCGTAGCCTGCAAGCCCTGCGGCAAGCGCCTCGTTCGGGAACATATAATAGAAAGGATCCTTGTTTAGTGCCTCTTCCGTCGCAGGATCGTTTTTGGGATCGCGGGGAAGGTATAAAAATTCGCTTTTCTCCTGCTCACTTGCGAGCGTATCCAAAATGCGCCGCATCACGCCGAAATAATCATCGTAGGCCGCCTTCACCTCGCGTGCAAGGCTCTCGTCACGATCGGCAAGCGCCGTCAGCAAGGCCTTGTAGCCGCGAAGCATGGCCGTATCGGAAAAGGTCCATTGCTGTGCACCCGAGAAATGGTTGTCGGTTGCAATGCCGGGAGGGAAGAGCCCCTCTATCGCGCCGGGAATGCTCTTGGAGCGTGCCCGCTCTCTTTCCATCCATCGAAAGGCTGAAATCGCGTTTTCCTTGTATTTTTCAAAGAAAGCAACGTCACAGTCCACCGCATAGGAGAACATTTCAAGCCCTGCGGCTGTTCTCGAATTCCAGGGAACGTAAGGGTAATGGATGCGTCCCGCGTTCTCGCCGTCCCTTTCTTGCAGATCGAAGAAATAATGCGAAAGCGCGCGGTCGATACAGTCCTCGTAGCCGCCGATCAGGGCGAGCGCACGGATGACCTCCTTTGCCTCGGGCCAATGATAGCGCTGTGTAGCGCCTTGGCGAATGATCGTGTATTCCTTTCTTCTCGGGCAGGCAAGCATTTGGAGCATTTGCGCAAGGAAATTATAAAAGAGCGGCTCGATCCCTTTTTTATCGGGGACGTATTTCGCCTTCCCGAGCTCCTTTTTCCAAAAGAGCATCGCCTCGCGCCGAGCCACGGCGTAGGGAAGCGGTCTTTCCTTGCTTCTCGTCAGAGCAAAGGTGAAGCTGCGCTTCTCGTAAGGGGCAAGCTCCATAGGGAGCAGAAGATCGGTCGTCTCGCCCTTGCAAAATCCGATGCTCGGATCAAACCAAAGCGTATACGTTCCGTCCGTAAGACGGTCGCTATATCTTTCATAGCGTATCATTTCCGCATCTTCAAGGTATTCGCGCCTTGGATGGTATCCGTCGTAGCCGTCAGGCTCGGGGCATCCCGTAAATAAGCATTCGGGGCCGCTTCGCGCAAGCACCCCAAGCTCGATTTTCTGCGGCACACCGAGCGTGTTTTCCACCGTTAACTTGATATACGCGGTGCTCACCCTCTTACCGTCGCAGAAAACCTCCTCGCTAAGCTTAAGCACGTCCATATCCTTCGTGAGTGCGTGAATGGGGATGCCGTCCGCTCTCGTCCTATATCGCGTTCCCCTGATCGGCAAAAGCTCGTGCTCCCAGATGTAATTCTTATACTGCTCGCGTTTTCTTTGGCGGAAGAGAAGATCGCTTTCCCGCTTCAAGGTGAAAAGAACAGCGGCAGAGGGCAGAGCGCCGACAAAGCCGCATTCGTAAGGGCCAACGCCCTTTCGCATCTCTTGCGGATTTTCAGCGGTGATCTCGCCGATCATCACCATCGTGTTCGGCCAAGCCGTCACGATGTTCTCCGCAAAGGGCGGATGCACGTATCTTTTATTCGTAAACGGCTTTCCCCAAGGCATCTCGGGGCTCGAAAGATGTGCCATAAAATTACCTCGCTCGGTGTTCTTGCCTTCATTATACACCCCACCCTTGGCCTTGTCAAGTCTTTTAAGATTTATATTCAAAAAACTTGCAAAACGCCGTTTTTTAGTGTATAATAGAGAAAAGAAATTTTGGGAGAACTGTATGAAGATCGTAATTCTTGATAAAAGATCCATGGGTGAGGATATTTCCGAAAATCCCTTGAAGGCTTTTGGTGAGGTCGTTGTCTACGGCGCGACCGCGCCGGAGGAGCTACACGCGCGCATTGCGGATGCCGAGGTTGTCGTGCTGAATAAGGTGAAGCTGAATAGGGAAGCCTTCGCGGCGGCAAAAAAACTGCGCCTTGTCTGCGAATTTGCAACGGGATACGATAATATCGATCTTGCCGCCGCAAGGGAGCACGGCGTTGCCGTAACAAATGTTCCGGGGTATTCCACGGAGAGCGTCGCGCTGTATACGATGGCGACCGTCCTTTCACTCTACACGCATATGCGTGAGTTCAACGAATATGTGAGAAGCGGTGCTTACACTGCCTCGGGCGTTCCGAATCTTCTTGTTCCCGTGTATCACGAGCTTGCGGGGAAGACGTGGGGTATCGTCGGATGCGGCAATATAGGCCGCCGTGTCGCCGAGATCGCCAAGGCCTTCGGCACAAGGGTTCTCGTCAATAAGCGCACGCCCGTCGAGGACCTTGTCTGTGTGGATATCGAAACGCTTTGCCGCGAGAGCGATATCATCACGGTGCATTGCCCCTTGAATGAGCAAACGCGCCATCTGATCAATAAGGAGCGCCTCGCTCTGATGAAGCCAACCGCCATTCTGTATAACGCCGCGCGCGGCGCCGTTTTGAATGAGGCGGATGTGGCCGATGCGATCCTTACGGGCAAAATCGGCGCCTTCGGCTCGGATGTGTATTCTCTTGAGCCTATGCCCGCAGATCATCCCTTTCAGCAGATCAAGGATATGAAAAACGTTCTTCTCACGCCCCACGCCGCTTGGGCGGCCGTGGAAGCCAGAGAGCGTTGCCTCTCCATTATCTGCGAAAATATCGCCGCTTTCCTCTCGGGAGAACGCAAAAACCGCGTGGATTGATTGTATAACATTCAACTGAAAAAGCGAGACCGTCCGTAAAAACGAAAACGTCTCGCTTTTTTTCTTTGTAAAATAAAAAACGCATTTAAAAATTAAGCAGAAATTCAAAAATAAAGACGCAGCTCCATCCAAAGCAATTGCAGTATTGCCCCTTTTTTGTAACGGAATTGTAGTTTTCATAGATTCCGTCTTTGTTGCTGTCGCACATATCCAGTATGGATTCTCTAATTGTATCCGCCACCGCAAATCCGTAATTTTTCAAGCCCTTCGCAGCGAAGTAAGCAACATTCAGCCAAGTGGGGCCTCTCCAATAATCGTTCGAAAATGCGGCGTTATCAAAGGAAACCGTCGGCATTTTTCCTTTGAAATTTTCCTCGGCAATGCGGCACATAGCCTTGGCTTGATCCTCGGAAGCGATCATCGCGTAGAGCGGCATGAAGGAGGCAGGGGAAAGTGTGCTTGAAACCGTTTCGGTGAAGCGATGCGCATCGCTGTACCACCGATCCTTTTTTGACCAAAGCTTTTCGTTTACCAAACGCACGAGCCGATCTTCCTTTTTGCCCCAGTCGTCGGCATCCTCTTTTTTTCCTGAAATCAAAGCGATTCTTTTGAGTGCGCGATAGGCGAGAACCATAAAGCAATTCAGATCCACCGCCCAATATTCGTTTGCGGGAGCATCCCATCTTGGGGAATTGTCCCATCCGCTCTCGTACTGCACGTGCAGAAGATATTTTTCGTTCTCCTTGTCTGCCGAATCGTAGAAGAAAAGCCCTCGGTCGCATCGGTTGCTTTCCCACCACCGTGCATTCAAGGCAAGCTTCGGATACACCTTGCGCAAAAAATCGGTATCTGCCCCTCGGTTATATAAAATCTCGGTTGCCCAAGCAAAAACGGGTGGCTTTGAATAAGCGTCAACGATTTCGCCGTTTTCGCGTATAACGTCGGGAAGCAGACCGTCTGCCTTTTGAAATTGTAAAAAACCCAAAATGCTTTCCTCCGCAAGAGCCGTATCCCATCTCGCAAGCCCGATGGCGTGAAAAGCGCTATCCCAGTTCCAGATGCCGCGAAATTTGTTGTTTCCGGGCGTAAGGCATCGGTAAGGATTCCATAAAAATCCCGCATCGGGTGCGTAAATGTTTTCTTTAAGAATATCGTACGCGCGATTCGCAAGCTCAAAATATTTTTCTCCCACCTTGAAATTGGATTTAAAAAAATCCTCTTTGCTAAGATACATAAGGGCTGTCTCCGTTCTTTGTTTTCTGCCTTTATTGTAGCATAAACGCGTGCTTGACAAAATGGAAGAATGGTTATATAATATGGATAAAAGGTGAATTTCGGAGGTGATACGCATAAAGTACAGCTTTCCCTTTGACGATCGTCATCCGCGCGTTTATCGAACGAATAATGAAAAAATCGGAGGCGATATTTCTGTTGTGGAAATTGGTTACAATAAAGTTCCCGCCGATAGAAAACAGATCACAACGCGCAATGTTTATATATTGCATTATGTGATCGGTGGCAAGGGCGTTTTTTGCGGCGAAGCCTTTGACGAAACGAAGGGGTATCTCGTTGTCCCTGGAGCGCTTGAAGTGATAATCGCGGATAGCGAAGCGCCGTACGAGACCTTTTGGATTATGTTTCAAGGCGAGGGCGCAGAGTGCATTTTGGAGGAATGCGGTCTTTCGTGCCGAAATCACGTTTTTGATTTTGATAAAAATCGGGAGTGTGCCTCGGTTTTAAAGCAGGCACTTTTTGATATTGAGCCGAGAAACGAGCGCGAGGAAGCCTATCTGATGCATTCGATCTTGTATCGCATTCTTTCCTTGCACGTCCGAACGAAGGAGAAAAAATCCTTCTCGGCTATCTCCGTTGCGGACGGAATCAAAAATTATATTGATAACAATTGTCATCGGCAGATCCGCATTGAGGATCTTGCGCGGCAGAGCAACTATACCCGCAATTATCTCTATCAGCTTTTTCGTAAAGCGTTTGGCATCTCTATGCAGGCATACCTTTTAAACGTCAGGATCGAACGAGCCAAGCAGCTGCTTGCGGATCCCGAAAACGATTTTTCAATTGGAAATATTGCCGCCGCCGTCGGCTTCGACGATCCTCTTTATTTTTCCAAGCTCTTCCGTAAAAAAACAGGAAAATCCCCTCGTGAATACCGAAAAAACGCGTAAAAAAGGCAATGCAAGCCGATTTCGACTTGCATTGCCTTGCTTTTTTATTACGCTCTGTCCACGGTGATCACGCAGTAGTAGTTGTCCTTTAAAAGCCGTATCACCTTTTCGAGCGAGGCCGCGATCTCGCTCGGATCGCGCTCCACCTCGAAGGGAACCACGAGGTCGAAAATCAGATTCGTGTGGCTTTGGCCGATCACGGTGCGGAAATCGTGGATCGTCAGCCTCTCGTCCACGGTGCGTGCCGCCTCGGCGGTGAATTCGCGCAGAGCGGAAACGGTTTCGTCGTCCGTAACGATGGGATCCATATGGATGGTGCAAAGAATGCCGAGCTCGTTTTGCACGGTGCGCTCAATGTTGTCGATGCAGTCGTGCAGCTCAAACATATCGGCAGATCCGTCCACCTCCACGTGCAGGGAGGCAATGAAGCGGCTGGGGCCGTAATTGTGGATCATAATATCGTGAACGCCGAGCGCCTCGGGATAGCGGGAAATGATTTCGTGAATGGAGTCCACGATCTGGCCGACGGGAGCCTCACCCAGCAGGGAATTCTTCGTTTCGTTCAGAATGCGGATGCCTGCAACGAAAATGAGGATGGAAACGCCGAGACCGACGATGGCATCCAGGATGAAGAAATTCGTGAATTTCACAACGATGGAGCAAACAAGCACCGCCGCCGTGGAAATGCAGTCGAAAAGCGAATCCTGCGCCGAGGCCTTGAGCGTCGGGGAATCCACCTCTTTTCCAACACTGCGGTAGAAGGCGGAAAGCAAAAACTTTCCGATGATGGAAAAAAGAAGCACGACGATGGTGAAAATGCCGATCTCGCCCATCTCGATCGTTTCGGGGGAGAGGAGCTTCTTTGCGGAATCCAAAAAGAGCTCGGAGCCAACGAGAAGGATCAAAAAGGAAACGATCATCGAGGCAATGTATTCAATTCTTGCGTGGCCGAAGGGGTGATCCCTGTCGGCAGGCTTCGCCGCCATACGGAAGCTGATCAGCGTGACAATGGCGCTTCCCGCATCCGAAAGGTTGTTCAGCGCATCGGCGATGATGGCAACGGAGGCGCAAAGCACGCCAACGAGGAGCTTGAAGAGCGCCAGCAGGAGATTTGCAAGAATGCCAACGAGGCCGGCAAGGCCGCCGAGCTTTTCTCTGGCACCACCGCTATTTTCGTCTCCGTATTTCTTGTAAAACCAACTATAAAATGCTTTCATAATTTATTTCCTAACGCTTTTGCTAAAAATAGTTTGCATTTTTTTGAAAAATCCGTGTGCAGGAAGAAAAAATCCCAAAAAACAAAAGAAAAAATATTCCCTCTCTTTACAAACGCGGAAAAATGTGCTACAATGTAGAAAAAAGAAATGTGTCCCTTGTAAGGGTGCGGAAAGGAGAAATATGATCTATCCCATTCTTTCGCTTTGCGGCGAGAGCACGGCAGAGGCCGCGGCGAAGCTTCGCTTTGCGCTTGCAACGGCAAGAGCCAAGAAGGAAGGCTTTCTGCGCGTGGATTTCCTTTGCGGTGCAGAGGGCAGAGTTCGTCTGCGCGGCGCGGTAACGCGCGTGTTGCGGGAGCGCAAGAGAAACGGTAGGGTTCTCTTTTTCATCCTTTCGGAGGATTTTCTTTCCACAAAGCCCGAGGCGGAGTTTATCGCAAATAAGTTTCCGTCTCTTCTGGAGGATGCCGATCTCTTGAATCCCGAGAGCGGCTATATCCTCGTAAAGCTTTGATCCTTTCTATCATATGAGTTTTTTACCCCCTGTTGTTCACGCAACAGGGGGTAAAAAATATATAAGACCGTTAGACCTTAATTTTTCTTCTCTTCAAGATACTTCACGATATCTCCAACGGTGTTGAAGTTGTGAAGCTCCTCATCGTCGATAACGATGTCAAACTTTTCCTCGCAGAGATAAACCAGGTCAGCAAGCTCAAGAGAATTGATTCCAAGATCAGAAGAAAGCGCTGCTTCCATCGTGATCTTGTCTTCGTCAACGCGAAGTTCTTCAATGAGAAATGATTTCAGCTCCTCAAACATACAGTATCCTCCTTTTTGTTTTTTGGGGTTAAACACCGAGTATGATACAATAAAATTGCAGTTTTGTCAATGGATTTTTCAAAAAAAGGTCAGTTTGCACAAAAAAGTGGGGAATAAAAACTCAAAAAATCATCTTCATTTGCCTAAAATGCACAGAGAAGGCAGAAGATTTTTTTCTTAGCGCGGAGTTTTTTGGGTGGCACCTGCGGCATTTTTCGCAAAAGTCCGTGCACAACTTGACATCCGCGCGCGCTTATGCTAAAATATATATAGAAAACCTAAGGAGGAAATAAATATGGTTTATGTATGGATCGGCATCATCGTTGCCGCCATCGTTCTTGAGGTGCTGACGGATCAGCTCATAGCGATCTGGTTTATGCCCTCCGCTATTATTTGTGCAATTCTGGAGCTTTGCTCGGTTCCGTTGCCTTGGCAGATGCTCGTGTTTCTTGTTTTGACCGTTGCGGGTCTCGTTCTTTCCCGCACGGCGCTGAAGAAATACTTCAACTTCACAAAAACGGCCACGAATGTGGAGGCCGTCGTTGGAGAAAAATGCGTCGTGATCGAGCGTATCGATAATTATGCCGGCTGCGGTCAGGCAAAGGTGCGCGGCCAGATCTGGTCCGCCAGAAGCATTGACGATGAGGTGACGTTTGAGGAAAATGAGATCCTCAGAGTCGTTGCGGTAGAGGGCGTGAAGCTTATCTGCAAGAAAAACAGCTGATATTCGTATACTATCTTTATAGTCTTAAAATTAAAAGGAGAACTTTTATGACAACAACTCTTTTGATGCTTTCGTCAAATGCAGGGCTGATCGTGGTGCTTTGTCTTCTTGCCATCATCATTGCCGTTCTGATCGCCAATATCAAGATCGTTCCGCAGGCAACGGCGCAGGTCGTTGAGCGCCTCGGAAGCTATAAAACCACTTGGCATACGGGTATGCACTTCAAGATCCCCTTCATCGAGAGCATTGCCAAGAAGATCAATCTTATGGAGCAGGTCGTTGATTTTCCGCCCCAGTCGGTGATCACGAGAGATAACGTAAGAATGCAGATCGATACGGTCGTTTTCTTCCAGATCACGGATTGCAAGCTTTATGCCTACGGTGTGACGAACCCCTTGATGGCCATCGAGAATCTGACGGCTACCACGCTTCGTAATATCATCGGTGAATTGGATCTGGACCAAACGCTTACCTCCCGCGATATTATCAACGGAAGAATGCGCACCATTCTTGACGATGCCACCGATTCCTGGGGAATAAAGGTCACGCGCGTGGAGCTGAAGAATATCATTCCTCCCAAGGAAATTCAGGATGCAATGGAAAAGCAGATGAAGGCGGAGCGCGAGCGCCGCGAGATTATGCTGAAGGCCGAGGGTGAGAAGAATTCCACGATCCTCGTTGCCGAGGGTAAAAAACAGCAGGCGATCCTCAATGCCGAGGCTGAGAAGGCCGCCGCAATTCTGCATGCTGAGGCGATCAAGGAATCCAAAATGCGTGAGGCCGAGGGTGAAGCGGAGGCGATCCTTCGCATTCAGGAGGCAACCGCGCAGGGTATTCGTATGATCAATGAAGCCAATCCCTCGCAGGGAATGATCGCTCTGCGCAGTCTGGAAACGCTCACCAAGGTGGCAGACGGAAAGGCAACCAAGATCATCATTCCCTCAAATCTTCAGGGCGTTGCAAGCGTTGCAACGGCGGCGATGGAGGCCGTGGTTACGAAAACGCCCGAGGCATAAGGGCAAAAAATAAAAAATGCAGTATTTTTTCAAAACCTATTGACAAAGCTTGCTTTTTGTGATATAATTTCTTACAACTGTGCGTATGCCCATTGGGCGGTATAGTAAATGAATTCAGAACAGTCCTCTGCACGCTCTTGCACGAATGTTCGTAGTTTAAGGAGGGCCATAAAATGGAAAAGATCCAGGCTTTTGTAAGTGAGCAGTTGAAAACTGAGGTTCCTCAGTTCAAGATCGGTGACGGCGTAAAGGTTTACATCCGTATCACCGAGGGTGAGAAGGAAAGAATCCAGCTCTTCGAGGGCACCGTTATTGCTAAGCATGGCGGCGGAATCTCCGAGACCTTCACCGTAAGACGTGTTTCTTATGGCGTAGGCGTAGAGAAGACCTTCCCCCTTCATTCTCCCAACGTTGACAAGGTTGTAGTATTCCGTGAG
>JAZTWU010000007.1:0-1006 GCA_045636085.1 Eubacteriales bacterium | reverse complement strand
CGTCCAAAATCACGGTGCGCGGGCGGCCGATCAGGGCGCGAAGGATGGCCACGCGCTGGCATTGCCCGCCGGAAAGCTCATTCGGATATTTTTTAAGAAGCGGAGAAAGCTCCAGCTCCTCGATCAGGCTTTTGGCGTATTTTTCCGTTGCGGCAGAATATTTTTTGCTCAAAATCGTTGGCAAAAGCAAATTATCCTTTACATTCAGCGTCGGAATCAACTGATAGGACTGAAAAACGAAGCCCGTTTTCTCGCAGCGCAGAGCGGCAATCTCCCTGTCGTTCATCCCCGAAATATTCTGCCCGTCCCAAAGCACGCTGCCCGTATCGGGCGCGAGAAAGCCTGCAAGGATGTTTAAAAGCGTCGTTTTTCCGCTGCCGCTTTCGCCCATGATGGAAACGAATTCGCCGTCCTTCACGGCAAGCGAAACGCCGTGCAAAACCTTCTCGCCGCCATAGCTTTTTTCTATATTCGTTGCTTTGATCATCGTCTTATACCGTAGGAAAGCGCGGGAGAGATCCCCCCGATAAAGCCCTCCAAAACCTCCGAAAATTTTTCCGTGCCAAGGCTTGCGCGAAGCGCCTCTATGCCGGCGGGCGCAAGCGCCTCTGCATAGGCCCGATATTCCTCTCCGTAATGCAAGACGGCGGCTTTTTCATACGCCGCGCCGTCAAGCTTCAGCGCACAAGCGCGCGCAAGATGCGCAAAATCCGCATCCGTGAAGCGCAGCATCACCGCCTGCAAGGCATCCGCATATGCGCCTTCGCGCAGCAGCGAAATCTCTGCCGCCGTCACCCTCTGCACGGCAGAGGCAAGCAAAGCGCTGCCATCGCCGCAGATCGCCGCCACCGCCTGCAGATCGCCGCTTGCACGCACCGCCGCCATCAGCTGCAAGGGATACGCGGCATCCGCTGCCGTTTTCTCGGGAAGCAAGAGCGAAAGGATCAGCTCCCAGCCGCGCGTGCCAAGCTGCATCGGCTCGATCTCGGGCTAAGTCGGATCGTAG
>JAZTWU010000006.1:0-31514 GCA_045636085.1 Eubacteriales bacterium | reverse complement strand
AGCCATGTCGTTCTGTGAGCCAAGGAGTTGTATGACAAGCTTGTCTTCCTAAGACCGCTTGGCCTCCGACTTCACTCCAGCGTCATCATAATGGCGGACTCGGGCAGATAAGCAATCTCCGCAGGCGTCAGCCCGCCCTGTGCGCCCTCAAGGAAGCCCTTGGCATAGATCTCAAAGAGACCGAGATCGAAATTGACCTTGGAAAGATCCGTTTCATCCTCCAGAGCGGTGGTTGCACCGAAGCGGATGGAATCACCGAAATCGTTGATCGCATAGCCGGGCATAATCGTATCCAGATCGATGATACAAACGGGTGCACCCGTATTCCGATCGAAGAGGATATTGTTGAGCTTGGTATCGTTATGCGTTACGCGAAGAGGAAGCTTGCCCTCGGCATAGGCATCCTCGAAAAGGTGCGTAAATTTCTCTCTTGCCTGCACGAAGGCGATCTCATCCTGCACGGAGGCGGCACGGCCCTTGATATCGGCAGAAACGGCTTCCTTAAACTGACGGAAGCGATCGGGCGTATTATGGAAATTCACAATCGTCTCCACGAGAAGCTTGGCAGGGAACTCGCGAAGAAGCGCCTGGAAGTTTCCGAAGGCAACGCCGCTCTGATAGAACTGCTCGGGGCGCTCCACCTTATCAAAGCTCTGGCTCTCGGTGATAAAGAGTGTGACGCGCCAGAATTCTCCGCTCTCATCCTCGTAGAAATTCTTTCCGTCCACCGTCTTAACGAGGGTGAGCGTTTCGCGCAGAGGATCGCCGCCGCGCGCAATAATGCTCTTTCTGAGATGCTCGGTCACGAGCGCATAGTTGTTCATAAGCCCTGCGGGATCCTTGAAAACGCGCTTATTGATCTTCTGGAGAATATACCATTTCTCCTTACCCTCGGTCTCAGTGATCACGAGATAGGTTTCGTTGATGTGGCCGTTTCCGTATCTTTCAGTGCTCTTTACCTCGCCCTCCAGAGTGAAGGCCTTGGTGATATGGGGAAGCTGATTCATAATGCATTCCTTTCCGTTTTTTGATCGTTCATTTTCTGCGCACGGCAAAAAAGCCTTAGCGCCGCAAAAGAAATAACCTTCTTTTTCTATAATTATAGCAGACCGGCTTGACATTTGCAAGGGAAAATAGTATAATTATTTGTAAAATCGAACTTTTTATCAATCGTTTTTACAAAAAAGGAGGATGTGCTATGACGCAAAACGAGATCGTTTCCGTGCTCTGCGATCTTTATAAGATCACGGGCTTCCGTATGTCCCTGCACAATGCGGACTTTGAGGAGATCGCGGCGTATCCCGCGCATCCAACGCCCTTTTGTGCCTACGTGCATTCCCTTCCCGGGGAATTTCAAAAATGCCTCGAATGCGACCGCCTCGGCTCGCAAACGGCGCTGGCCAACGGCCGCGCGCACTCCTACCATTGCCGCTTCGGGCTCACGGAGGTGGCAAGCCCGCTTTACAGCTTCGGTATCCTCACGGGCTTTCTGATGATGGGGCAGGTGCAGGTTGGACCGCGCCCCTCGGGCGAGGCGATCCGAAAGATCCTGCCCGAGGAAAAATTCCGCGAGAAGCTCTTGGCCTCCGTGCCTGAGATCGCGCCGCATATGCTGAGCTCCTATATCCGCATTCTCACGATCTGCGCGGAATATCTCACCCTCTCCAATGCGCTTTCGGTTTCCAATCACGATCTCGGCAGTATGGCAAAAACCTTCATCGGACAGAATTTTCAAAGCAAAATCACGCTCAGCGATATATGCAAGCATCTCGCCTGCTCCAAATCCACCCTCGTAAACACCTTCCGTAAAAGCTACGGCACGACGGTGACTGCCTATCTCACAGATGTGCGGCTTGCCGAGGCGGCGCGCCTGCTCGGCCGCCACGACTATTCTCTGGCACAAATCGCGGCGCTCTGCGGCTTTGCCGATCAATCCTATTTCTGCAAGGTGTTTTCCGCCAAGATGGGCTGCGCCCCCGGTGATTACAGAAGGAGGAAATTCGGTGAAGATACTGCATGCGGCTGATCTGCATCTCGGCGCGCCGATGCGCGCCCACCTCTGTGCAAGCGAAAGGCGGATGAGGCAAAGCGAGCTTCTCTCAGCCTTTCTTCGCCTTTTGGATTTTGCCAAAGCGGAGGACTGCGCCGCCGTTTTGCTGGCGGGCGATCTTTTTGACAGCGAGGCGGCCGCCGCCGCGCTCTCCGCCTCCGTTTTTTCAGAAATGGAGAAAATGCCGAAAACGGATTTTTATTATGCTCCCGGCAACCACGAGGGCGAGGCCGCCTTCTGCGGCCGTCTTCCAAAAAACCTTCATATTTTCGGAAATAGTTTCTCTTATTTCAAAAAGGACGGCGTTACATTCTTTGGAAAGAAAACGCCGACAGGCTTTGATTTTGCAAACATCACTTTACAAAAAGAGGATTTTAACATACTCGTTCTGCACGGTGCTTGGAGCGACGGAGAAAACGAGCGCGCCGAGATTCCGCTGCATCTTCTCGCAGGAAGGCACATCGACTACTGTGCACTCGGCCATTATCACACCTATGCGGCAAAGCGCATCGACGAGCGCACAACGGCGGTTTATTCGGGATGCCTTGAGGGGCGCGGCTTTGACGAAACGGGCCCCAAGGGCGCGGTGCTTGCCGAGATCAAAAACGGGCGCTTTACGCACCGCTTCGTTCCGCTTGCCAAGCGCACGCTTCACAGCATCACGGCCGATATTTCCGAGGCGGACGGATCTTTGCAAATCTTCACTGCCTGCGAGCGTGCTCTTACGGATGTGAGGGCGGACGACCTCGTTCGACTGATTTTAACGGGCGAAAGGAAAAACGCCGCTCCCGTAGACACGCGCGCCGTGGAGCACCATTTTTCCGATCGGTTTTACTATTTTGAGGCGGAGGATCGCTCTTCTCTGCGCCCCGATACCAAGGCGCTTCGCGAGGAAGATTCCGTGCTCGGAGAATACATTCGCCTTATAGAGGCGGATGCTTCGCTCGGCGAGGACGAGAGAGCGCGCATTCTCTCCCTCGGGCTTTCCGCTCTCGGAATTTCGGGAGGTGGCTTATGGAATTGATACGGTGCCACATTGAGGGCTTCGGCCGCCTTTCGGATTTTTCGCTTTCCTTCCACAGCGGACTGAACGCCCATCGGATGGAAAACGGTGGCGGAAAAACCACGCTCTGCGCCTTTATCCGCGCAATGCTTTACGGGCTCTCCGACAGCCGAAAGCAAAGCCTTTCCGAAAACGAGCGCAAGCGCTATCTCCCTTGGCAGGGCGGTGCCTTCGGCGGCTCGCTGACAGTTTCGCACGAGGGGCGCCTCTATCGCATCACGCGCCGCTTCGGTGCGCGCCCTTCCGAGGATCTTCTCGAGGTTTTCGATGAGCAAACGGGCGCAAAAACCGAGGCACTCGGCACTTGTCCCGGCCGCTTTATGCTTTCCGTGGATGCGGAGGGCTTCCGCGACTGCGCCACCTTCTCCGAGCGCGCCTTCGCGCCCACGCTGGAAAACGAAAGCGTTCTTGCCCTGATCGGCGCACAGACGAATGCGGGCGAGGTCTCGCTCTCGCTTGCGCTGGAGCGGCTTGCCGAAAAGCGAAAGGAATACGAAAGACGCGGTGGGCGCGGCCTGCTCTGCGAAACCGAGGCCGAGATCTCCCGCAACCGTGCAAGAGAGGCGGCGCTTCTTTCGATTGCAGAGGGCCTTGCCGATCGGGAGGCGGAATTTCTTGCGGCGAAGGCCGAGCTCTTGGCTCTTTCCGAAAAAGCCGCCGATCCCACCGAGCAAGGAAAACACAAAAGGGCAAAGGGCGGGCGCATCCCGCTTCTTCTCGGCGCGCTTCTTTTACTTCTTTGCGGTGCGCTTTTTGGCGCACTTTTCTCCCCTCTCGCATTTTTGCTTTTGATTCCCTCCGCGTTTCTCCTTTTCCTTGCACTCGCAAAGAGAAAAGACGAAATAAAGACGATTTTTTCACTAAAGCAGACAGAGGCGCTTGCAGTCTTTGAGGAAAAATATAAGCGCTGTACCGCTTGCCAGAAGGAATACGAGGCGGCGCTGGAGGCACAGAGCGAGATCGCCTTTCTCGCCGAGGAAACGCGGCGACTGGAGCAAAGGCGCGCGCAAACCGAGCAAAGGCTCTCCGAAATCCGAAAAGCCGAGGCACTTCTCACCGAGGCGGGGCGCCGATACCGCGAGGCGCGCGGCAAGGCAACGCTCTCGCATTTTAAAGCACATCTTGCGGCACTCGGAGAAAAAAACGGCGAGAGCTTCCGCTTGGACGACCGCTTCTCCCCCTCTCTGCTTGAGGCGGATACGTATCACAGCGCCGAGGCGCTCAGCCGTGCGGGCAAGGATGCCGTTTCGCTCTCTCGCGGACTCGCTATGCTTCACGCAATGCCGACGGCGGCAAAGCCCCCTCTTCTCTTTGACGATCCCTTCCTTTCTTACGACGACGAGCGGCTTTCGGGCGCGCTCGGACTACTGGAGGCGCTGGGCGAGCAATTCCAGATTCTTTACTTCACCTGCTCGCACAGCCGTATGCCGTAAAAAAAGAAAAAAATTCAAAAATACCCCTTGACAACCGTTAGCAAAAGTTATATAATAAGTTGTGCAACTTTGGGCAGAAGCCTAAACTATGCCCTTTTCGTTGCGCAATCGTCAATCATCTATGACGGGAGGGATGGTTTGTGAAGCTGGATCTTAGGCCTCTTTTGGCAGGTGACCGCCTGCTTGAGATCGACTACGAATTACCTCTTGACAGCCATACCGAGGATACCACAAGCTTTTTGTGGGGCACGCGTTTTCCTTCTCCCCTGAAGGTGACGGGAAATATTACCAACACGGCCGGCTATATGAGAATGGCGCTCTCGCTCTCTGTGGATTATATCGCACAGTGCGCAAGATGCCTCGCTCCTGTGGAAGGTCAGTTTTCCCTGAGCCTTGAGAAAACCGTTGCGCCGAAAAATCTGCTTGGCGATATCACGGAAGACAAGTTGGATGACTATGCAATTATCGAGGACGGATTTCTGGATATGGACGAGCAATTGCTCGAGCAGCTGGAAATGGAGTTTCCCTTGCGTTTTCTTTGCAAGGATGATTGCAAGGGCTTGTGCCAAAAATGCGGAAAGAATCTGAACGAAGGCCCCTGCTCCTGCCCGGAGAAGGAAATTGACCCTCGGATGGAGCCCTTGCGCAAGCTTCTTGAAAAAATGCAAGAAGAAGAGAAGAATCAAAAATAAATTTCACATAAAGAGACTGCGTGGTCGCAGACTCGTATCAGGAGGTAAACAACATGGCAGTTCCGAAGAGAAAAGTCTCCCATTCGAGAAAGATGAAGAGACGCTCCAGCGTTTGGAAGCTGGAAAACCCCACCAACATCGTTAAGTGCCCCCAGTGCGGTGAGTTCAACCGCGCTTATCGCGTTTGCAAGGCGTGCGGCTACTACAAGGGTGTTGAGGTCGTTGCCAAGAATGCTCCCGCTGCGAAGTAATTTCAGCGAGATGCTTTCGGCATAAACAAAAAGCGGTTGCTCGCGTCTTTTCGGCGAGGCGGCCGCTTTTTGCTTTTGAATTTCACCTTCATAATGAAAGGAAAGAAAAAATGATTTTTCTGGATATGAATTTTCGTTCTGCCGCGCTTTCGGGAAATGCGCAGGTCTCCCTCCTTCTTCCAAACGAAGGAACGGCGCACAAAACGCTCTGGCTTTTGCACGGCTTGCACGGGGATCACACCTCCTGGATGCGCAATACCTCGATCGAGCGCTATGCCTCCGCGCACGGCGTTGCCGTCGTTATGCCCAATGCGGCAAACAGCTGGTATGCCGACACGGCGTACGGTGCGGCTTATTTTTCCTTTATCACCGAGGAGCTTCCCGCGCTTCTTTCCGAAAAATTTTCCGGCTTTCGCAGAGAGCGCGAGAGCAATATAATCGCAGGCCTCTCTATGGGCGGCTATGGTGCTATGAAGGCCGCGCTCACCTATCCCGAGCGCTACGGCGCCTGCATCTCGCTTTCCGGCTCGATGGACATCACGCGCAAAAACCGCCCCTATTCCCTCCCACTCTGGCAAGGGAATTTCGGCTTTTCTCTCAGCTGTGCCGAGGAGCTTGCGGGCACGAAGGAGGATCTTTTTGCGCTGGCAAAAGAAAACAAGGAGGCCGGCCGCCCCTTCCCCCGTCTCTTTATGTGGTGCGGCACGGAGGATTCGCTCCTGCCCGCAAACAACGCCCTCTCCGCTCACTTGAGCGACCTCGGAGTTTCCCACGAATACAGAACCTCCGCAGGGGATCACACATGGAAGCACTGGGATGAAAAAATCCGCGAAGGTCTTGATTTCATCCTTAAAAATGATGAATTATGAAAAGATATATTGACATATTCCTGACAATGCTGAAAATCGGGCTATTCACCTTCGGCGGCGGATATGCAATGATCGCAATTCTTGAAAACGAATTCGTTGCGAAAAAGAAATGGCTTTCGCGCGAAGAATTTCTTGATATGGTGGCCATCTCGGAATCAACGCCGGGGCCCATCGCGATCAATGCGGCAACCTATATCGGATATAAAACGCTCGGCTTTTTCGGCGCGCTTACGGCAACGGTTGCCATCTGCATTCCATCCTTTCTCATCATATACGCGATCTCGCTTTTTTTCGATGCCTTTCTTTCTCTTGCCCTCGTTGCCAAGGCATTTCGCGGCATCCGCGTTTGCGTTATCTATCTCATCCTCAGCGCAGGCTTCAAGATGCTGAAGGGAATGAAGAAAACGACGCTTTCCGTCCTCGTGCTCTCGCTCACGGCGATTGGGCTCACCGCCCTTTCACTTCTTTCCGTTCGCTTCTCCTCGGTCTTCTTCATTCTGATCGCGGGGGCGCTCGGGATTTTCCTCTATTCCTTAGGCCTGCTTCGCAGGGGCAAGGAGGCTGAGAAAAAATGATTTTCCTGACGCTTTTTCTGACCTTTCTTGAAATTGGCGCCGTTTCCTTCGGAGGCGGCTATGCAATGATTTATCTCATCCGCGAGAAGGCACTTTTGCACGGCTGGCTGACCGAGGAGGCGCTGATCGATATGATCGCCGTTGCGGAATCCACGCCGGGGCCGATCGCCGTCAATATGGCGACCTTCGTTGGCTCCTCGCAAGGCGGCATCCTCGGCGCGCTGGTTGCGACCGTCGGGGTCGTTTTGCCCTCCTTTCTCATCCTTTTGCTGATTGCGGCGCTTCTGCGCGAGTTTTTGAAATATGGTGCCGTGCGCGCGGCGCTTTCGGGCATTCGCCCCGCCGCCGTCGGCCTGATTCTTGCCACGGGGGCCACGATGCTTCTCAGCATTCTTTTCGGGATTTCCGATCTGAAAAGCGGCGTATCCGCAGACCTATATGCCATCATCATTCTTGCAATTCTTTTTTTCTGCGCCTTCCTTTCCAAGCGGTTGCTGAAAAAAAGCCCCTCGCCGATTCTTATGATCCTGATCTCGGCGGGGCTCGGTATACTTCTTTATTAAAGAAAAAGACAGAGAATCGAAATTCTCTGTCTTTTTTGCTTGCCTTCGGGTGGAAAATTACTTTTCCCAAGTGCCGTTTACGTTAGCGGAGGAGCCGTTCAGGCTATTCTCGGAGGCAACAACCTTCCAGTTATTACCGCTCTGATCCACAACGAGCGCGTTTGCAGTTACCCCGGAAACGATCTCGTTTCCTGCGATCTCCACGGTGGTCTTGATGCTGCTGCCGGCATCATTCACGAGCTCAACTGCGATTGCAAAGCTTTTATATTCGCTGATGCAGTTATCCTTAACAACAACGCTGTCGTTATTGCTCTGCGGGCCTTCCCACCACCATTCATCGTATACGGTGCTTGCACTGTACTTATAGATGGCAATGCCCTGATCAGCATTCTCGATCGAGTTGTTTTCGATCAGAATTTCGCCGCTTTCAAAAACCTCATCCACGGTGATTGCGGAGGCCTTCGTTATAGAGGAATAACCGTTGCTTCCATAGGCCGTTACGTTCTTGATCACGTTTCCGCTCACAACCACGTCGCCCATACCGGTCCGCAGGGCGATCGCGCCGTTTGCCGATGCGGTAACGTTTTCAATCACGTTGTTGCAAACGTATGCGGTTACCTCAGCCCAGGTGAGATAATGATAGCCGTTATAGCCCTCCAGACAGATACCCGTGTCCACAACATTTTTAACATAGTTATGCTCCACAACAGCGCCGTACGTGCCATGCAGATAGATACCGATATCGCAGTTGAGGACGGCAGAGTTTATCACCTTGATATTTTCAAGCGCCTCGCCTTCGCACTTTCCAAAGAAAATTCCGGCCTCGGCTACGTTGCCGCCGTCAATAAGAATTCCGTCGATCGTGATATCGGAGAACCAATACTCCTCGTTTACCGAGGTCTGGTACACCGAGAGAACAGCTTCGGGAACATCATCGCTCATATGGGTCTGCGCCGTGCCCGTATACTTGATCACCGTTTTTTCAGCGGCGGGATTATTGATCCAGCGGCTTGCGGGAACACCTGCCTGCGCACCAAGAAGCGTTACGCCCGAGGGGATCTCAAGCGATGCGGGAAGCACGAACTCACCCGGAGCAAGGAAGATCTCGTCACCGGGAAGGGCATTGGCAAGCTTATTCTTAAGCTGCTCGGTGGTGGTCACGGGATAGGAGGGAACGATGGGATAGGGAGACTCCTCGTCATATTCGGGGCCGAAGCTATCCTCCTCGCTTGCAAGCTGAGTTGCAAGGATCTGGATATCAAAGGTGCCGCCGAGGCCCATTTCCTGGTAATCGTTGCCCGCGGACTTCTGCATCTTGAAGGCAACGCCGAAATAAGCCGTCTCATTCGCCTCAAGGGTTCCGAAATGGATGCCCTCAACGCTATTGATGTATTCCGCAAGAGTACCGATGCGCACGTAGTTATGCGCAACGAGGTTGCGATCTGCGGGATACGCAACGGTACCGGCATTCTCATCGCTCACGATGCCGAAATCATAAACATACACATCGATTACGTCGGCAAGCTCGGTGAGGTGCGCGGCGGTATAGATCTTCGCCTTCCACTTCAGAGCAAGAGAGCCCTCGTTCTGAACTCTGAGGATCTTCGCATCCACGTAGCCGGGCTCCCAGTTCGTGTGCGTGAAGATCGGATCTTTGTTTTCCTTCACGGATGCCCAGGTGCCGGACAACTTATCCTTCAGCTCGAGATCCACCTTGAGATTTCCGGCAACGATCTTATTCGATTCAGAGGATACGGAATCCGTGAACCAAGCGAAGGTCGTTCCGAGGAGCATTGCAAAGCAAAGAAGCAGGGAAATCGCGCTTCCAAGCAAAGCACCCCTTCTGATTTTTGAGTTTTTCATTGAAAAAACCTCCTGAAGTATAAATAAAAACGTTATATCGACTTAGATAGTAACGATTTGATTATATCATATATTTATATAAAATACAAGTATTTTTTTATTTTTTACGCGGCGGGGAAGCGCGACGTCGCAGATCGCGCCGTCTTCTCCAAAAAATACCGCATTTTGACGCTAAATATTTACATTTCTACCGTTTTTTACGACTTGTTGCCGCATTCGTGCGCGAGCGGAAGGCCGAGGGTGCCTCTCCCGTTTGCTCCTTGAAAAAGCGGGAAAAATAATTCTGATCCGAAAAGCCGACGACAAGCGCGATCTCAAGGACAGAAAGATCGGTGTTTTCCAGCATATTTTTGGCGCGCTCGATGCGCAAGCGGAGCATATACGCGTGCGGCGAAAGCCCGGTGACGGCGCGGAAAAGATGCGAAAAATAGCCAAGGCTGAAGTTGCACTCGCGCGCAAGATCCGCAACGGAAAGCTTCTTATTCATATCGGCATACATTTTCTCGATCGCCCTTTGCACCTGTGCGGTGCGCTTTCCGTCTATATCCAGATCGGCGATGCGTGCGCCGCGCGCGCAAAGCCCCAAAAAGGCAAGCAAAAGCCCGGCCTCCACCTGCTCGTGCGCCGCCTGCGCAAGCGAAAACTCGCGGTGCATCTGCTCGAATACCGCAAGGAGCGCTTCGCTTTTCGGCACCTCAAAAATATTGCGCCCGAAAAGCCCTAAGGAGCGAAGGATCGCCTCGGCATCCCGCCCCGTGAAATGAATAAAGCAGGAGACCGAGCCGCTACCGCCCTCAAAATAATATTCCTGCCGCTCCCCGGGGCGATAGAGAATGAGACTGCCCGCACCTGCGGCGTATTCGCGGCCACCGAGAACCACGCGACATTCCCCCTCCGCAATATAGAGGATATGATAATCCATTCGTCCCGACGGGCGAAGACTGCCGCGCCGACTTGCTCCGATGCGGTCGATACCGCAGGAATTGAGCAGGAGCGACACGCTCTCGGATATGCGTTCCGTGCTAATCATAAAAAGCTCCGATTTTCGTTTTTTCTTCATATTATAGCGCGTTTTGCCCCTTATGTCAAGTTTTAAGAAATTCAAAAAAGCAGAAAAGTGAAGATTTTCATCCGTTTTCTGCATATACCGCGCTAAGAAAAAGAGGTAAAATAAAAGAAAAAATAAAGGAGCATTTTATGACGAAGCCCGAATCTATGGTTATCACACGCACCGTTTCGCCCTTGAAGCGAATCTTTGACAGCGATATGCCAAAGGAGAATTTTTCTCAGCTTTGCGGCCTAAAAAACGAGCCGCTTCACTTCTCCGTTGCCTACCGCTCCAAGATGCCGAAGCGCGAAAACAAGCTCGGAACCGATACGCCGATCGCCATCCGCGTGACCTCCACGCTCCCCGTTTCGGTTTATAAGGTTTGCAAGGTCCCCTTCGCGGCCTCCGAATGCGAGGATGCCGAGAAAGGTGCCGTTGGCCCCTGCCCCGATATGCTTCTGCCCCGCATTGCCGCCCCCGAGATCAAGGCCTGGCCGCAGGATACGAAGCTTCCCTTTTACGAGGACGGCCAGCGCAATACGCTGAATGCCTCCTGCTTTGCAACGCAGAGCGTTTTCATTTGTATCAACGAAAACGGAGAGCAGACCGCCGCAGGCGAGCACGAGGTTCTCGTTGAGGTGATCGGACTGATGAGCGGCGAGGTCATCGCGGCACACACCGTGACCGTGCAAATCCTCAATGCTTCCCTTCCGGAAAACGATCTGATCTATACGAACTGGTTTCATTACGACTGCCTCGCCGACATCACGCACACGCCGCTTTATAGCAATGCTTATTTCGAGCTTCTGGGCAAATATTTGAAAAATTCCGCACAAAATGGAATGAATACTTTACTTTTTCCTGCATTCACGCCACCTCTGGATACGCCGATCGGCGGAGAGCGAATGAACACCCAGCTCGTGAAGGTGACGAAAAATAACGGGAAATACACTTTCGATTTCACGCTTGCGGAGCGCTTTGCGGCCGTGGCAAAGGCGGCGGGAATCCGCACGCTTGAGCACACGCACCTCTTCTCGCAATGGGGCGCAGAAAACGCGATCACCGTTTATGCCACGGTGGACGGAGAGGAAGGGCTCCTCTTCGACTATCGCACGAGCGCGACCGATAAGGAATACGAGCGTTTCCTTTCCGAATACCTCACGGCCTTCAAGGAATACGAAAAGCGCATCGGAATGGACGTTCTTTATCACATTTCCGACGAGCCGGTGCTCAAAAATCTCGAGGGCTACCGCCGTGCCAAGACGATGATGCGCGAGATCTTCCCCGACGGAAAATTTGCGGATGCTCTGGATGCCTACGAGTTTTATAAGGAAGGGCTCGTGGAGATGCCGATCGTTGATATCGAGAGCATCGAAAACTATGACGTTCGCTGTGACAGCCTGATGCTTTATTACACAGGCGGAGAATCACGCCCCGGGCTCACCAACCGCCTTTTGACCAGCGCGCCGAGAAGAACGCGCGCCCTCGGCTATATCCTTTACCGCTACGACGCGAAGGGCTTTTTGCATTGGGGCTATAACTTCTACTACGGCCGACTTTCGAACGGATGCTTCCATCCCGCACAGGATCCCTGCTTCTACAAGAACTATCCCGGCGTGACCTACCTCGTTTATCCCGACACGGACGGCGCACCGCTCCCCTCCCTGCGCGAAAAGCAAATGCTTGCCGCGATGAACGACTATCGTGCCCTGCGCCTTCTCGAGAGCCTGATCGGCAGAGAGAAAACGCTTGCTCTCTGCGAAAAAATGCTCGGCGAGGAAATCACCGTGACCGCCATTGCAAAAAGTGATGAGATCCATCTTGCTCTGCGCGATGCAATCAACGGAGAAATTGCAAAGCATCTGAAATAATAAAAGCCTTGGGGCGGAGATTTTTTTGCAAAGCATCTCCGCCCCGATTTCTTGACTTTTCCGAAAAATTATGGTATATTGGATAAAAATATCTTTGAAGGAGCATACCGCTTATGATGCAGATCGACACCTATCTTGCCAAAACAGAAAATGAAATGAACTATGCCGTTGCGCATCCCGAAAGCTACGAGGGCCTTCCCCTTCTCGTTTACCTGCACGGTGCAGGCGAGAGAGGAAGAAATTTTGAGCATATCTATCGCCACGGCGTTGCCAGAATGGTGAAGGAGGGGCAGGATATTGAGGCCGTTGTTCTCTATCCGCAATGCCCTGCATTCTTCATCTGGAACAATATGGTGAAGGAAGTGAAGGCGCTGATCGACAAGGTGGCAGAGCAATACAAGGTCAACCGCGACCGCATCGTGCTGACAGGCTCCTCGATGGGCGGCTACGGAACCTGGGAGATCGGTATGTGCTATCCCGAAACCTTCGCGGCGATCGCTCCTGTTGCGGGCGGCGGCGTTTGCTGGAGAACCTCGAAGCTGAGATCCACCCCCGTGCTTGCCTACCACGGCGATGCCGATACCGTTGTTCCCTATTCGCAGTCCGAAATTATGGTGAAGAGTCTGATCGCGGACGGCGCAAACGTGACGCTGACGAATATGGAGGGGCAGGGACACAACGACGGAATTTACAATGCTTATTTCTCCACCGACCTTGTGAAAAAGCTTCTCACCTATGAAAAAACCGACCATTCCCACGTCTACGAGCCCTGCGAGGAAATGTTTTAAAACAAATACCGTGATGGAAAAAGAGCACGAAAAATGGTAGAAAATAAAAAACCGCGGCTCTTTAATTCCGAAAAACGAAAGCAAGGAGATCCATATGCTGAAATTTTTATGCTACCCAAAATGCACGACCTGCCAAAGAGCCAAGGCATTTTTGGATGAAAACAAAATCGAATACTCTCTTCGGGATATAAAGCTTGAAAATCCCACCGTCGAGGAGCTGAAGAGCTTTCACAAAAAAAGCGGACTTCCGCTGAAGAAATTCTTCAACACAAGCGGACTTCTTTACAAATCGCTTTCCCTCAAGGAAAAGCTCCCCTCGATGAGCGAGGAGGAAATGCTAACCCTCCTTGCAAGCGACGGAATGCTCGTGAAACGGCCGCTTCTGATCGGCGAGGATTTCGCTCTCGTCGGCTTCAAGGCTGAGGACTACGAAAAGCTTTGATCCTTCACAAAAAAAGCTCTCCCTTCGGCGCTTTTGCCGCGGGAGAGCTTTTTTATTTTTCAATTTAAACCTCCAGCTCCGAGAAGCTGAAGGTGCGGCAATCCACGAGGCCGCGATCCGTGAGCCTCAGCTCGGGAAGGCAGGCCAAGGGAATCAGAGCCATCGTCATAAAGGGAGAAACGATCTCGCACCCGATCTCTCGCCAGGAGGCGGAAAGCGCATCCACAGCGGCGCTCATCTCCTCTGCGCTCTTGGCATTCATCAGTCCCGCAAGCGGAAGCTCCACGAGACCGAGCACCCTACCGTCGCAAACGGCGCACATTCCGCCGCCGCTCTCGATCAGCGTATTGGCAGCGAGAGCCATATCCGCATCGTTTGTTCCGATAACGAGAAGATTATGCGCATCGTGCGCAACTGTGGAGGCCATCGCACCGCGCTTGATGCCAAAGCCCTTAACGAAGCCGAAGCCGTGCTTTCCCGTTGCCTTATGCCGCTCAAAAACGAAGGTTTTCAGAACGTCCTGCTCGGTATCCGAATGCAGAGCGCCGTCCTTCACCGAAAGCTTTACAAGGCGCTCGTAGTTACCGACGCGCGCGGGAATGATCTCAATGGCGCGCACGGTGGCGCTTTCCTTTTTCTCCGTGGGAATGCGGAAGGTCTGCTCCGTGATGGTCTCGCCCACGTGCATCGTCTGCATCGCGGCGGCAGGATATTCGTAATCCGAAAGCCTTGAAAGCATTTTTCCGTTTTCGGCGACGAGATCGCCATCAATCATAACCTTCGTCACCTCAAAGCCTTCAAGATCCTTCACAAAAATAATATCGGCACACTTGCCGGGCGCGATCGAGCCGAGCTCGTGATCCATATGGAAGCACTGCGCACAGTTGATCGTCACCATCTGCACGGCGGTGATGGGATCGATTCCCTCCTCGATCGCTCTGCGCACGATATGATCCATATGCCCCTGCGTCAGAAGCGTGTGAGGATGCGTGTCATCCGAGATCAGGCAAGCGAAGCGGGAATCCACCTCTTTTGCTGTGATGGCGCGGCTGACCTCGCGCAGATCGTGCCACGCAGAGCCCTCGCGCATCAGCGCATACATTCCGAGGCGCATCTTTGCCAAGGCATCCTCCGCACGGGTGGATTCGTGACAGCAACGCACACCTGCCGCGATATAAGCATTCAGTCCCTTGCCGGTATCGGGAATGGAAAAATGGCCCGTGACGATCTTACCTGCGCGCAGGGTTTCGCCCGTGATCGCGTGGGTTTCCTCATTCGAAAACTGAACGCCGGGGAAATTCATCATTTCGCCAAGACCAACGACCTCATCCGCCGAAACAGCGGCGCGGATATCCGCAGAGGTAACGGCGGCGCCGCTATCCTCGAAGCCGGGAACGGCAGGAACGCAGGAGGGGAGCGTGAGCATCGCCTTCAGGGGCGTGCGCGCGGCATCCTTCACCATCATTTCGACGCCGGAAGCGCCGAGCACATTGCAGATCTCGTGCGGATCGTAATAGATGCCGACGGTGCCATGCGGAATCACGGCGCGCGCGTATTCGCCCGCAGAGAGCATCGAGGATTCGATATGAATATGCCCGTCCAAAAGGCCGGGGGCGATATACGTGCCCTGCGCATCGATGATCTGCGTTTTTTCGCCAATGCAATGCGATCCATCGCCCACCAAGGCGATTCTTCCGCTATGAATGGCAACGTCCGTATGCTCCATCAGCTCGCGCGTGCAGACGTTAACGAGCGTTGCATCGCGGATCACCGTTTCTGCAGGGAGAGTGCCCATAGCAACGGCGCTCAGCTCGCGGGAGCACTCCCAAAGCTGCTTTTTGCAGAATTTATTATACATTTTTACCTCTTTTTTATCACAGAAAATTATGCCAGCGCAAGTGCCGTGCGAAGGCCGATCTCAAGGCCGGGAATCAGCGAATCCTTCACGATGTATTCCTCGCGCGTGTGCGCACCCGCTCCGGTCCAAACCGCCATCGTGATGGCGGGAATGCCGAGAGAATGCGGGATATTCGCATCCGTGGAGCCGGAGCCGCCCAAGGGCGCCTCTGTGCCGAGGGTTTGCACCGTGGCATCGGCGCAAAGAGCCGCAAGTGCGGAAAGCGCCTTCGCATCCACATTGCCGGCGCAGGGGCGATCGCCAACGAGCGCCACCTCCACGGTGGCATCCTTGCGCACGGCAGAGAAGATTCTTTCAAAATGCGCCTTCATCGTATGTAAGGATTCCAGATCGTCCGAGCGGTATTCGCAGAGCATTTTTGCCTCTTGGGCAATGGTATTCACCGAGGTGCCGCCCTCGATCGTGCCGACATTATAGGTCGTTTTCGTTCCTTCCTTTTTCGGAACCTCGATCGCATAGATCTCCGAAACGAGCTCGGCGAGCACGGCGATGGCATTTCGGTTGCCGAAGCGGCCGAAGGAATGACCGCCTGCGGTGCGCACCGTTACCTCATAGCGATGCGAGCCAACCGAGCGATCCACGAAGCGGGAAAAGCTTGATCCGTCAAAGGAAACGAATCTGGCAACCCTTCCTTCAAAATCCTTCATAAAGCGGCGCGTGCCCTTCAGATTTCCAAGCCCCTCCTCGCAGGAATTGGCAATAAAGAGGATGCCGTTTTTGCTCTCGATTTTATTTTCGCAAAAATATTTTGCGCAGATCATCATCACGGCGAGGCTGGCCGTATCGTCGCCAACGCCGGGGCAGAAGATCTTCCCATCCCTTTCCTCATAGGGCATCGGCTCAAGATCGGGAAACACCGTGTCCGTATGCGCACAAAGCACGGAAAGCGCCTTCTTTTCATCGGTAACACCGTAGGGAAAGATCACGTTGAGCGCCTCGTCAATATATGCGCCCGCGCCGCAATTTTCATCGAACCACCTCTTGCAAAAATCCGCGCGAAGCTGCTCGTGATGCGAGGGGGCGGGAATCAGGCAAAGCTCGCGCAAAAGCGCGCAAAGCTCCTCCATATGTGCATTCACATAGGCCTTCAAATCCTTGGCTTGCATAAAAATACTCCCTGCAATTAAAAATTATATAGTTAAACATATTTTACAACTTCTTTGTGCTTTTGTCAAGCAAAAGCCCTCCCTTTTCTTGACAAACACGGCAAGTTATTTTATAATAGAGAAGAAGAACAACAAAACTCCCAAGGTGCATCCCTTCTTTCGGTGCCAAAAAAGGGAGAAAAAGAAAAAAGTGCGGAGATGGCTTTACCGTGTATCCGTGTAAAAAGAGGGTTATATGCAAATGAATATTTACGATTTGATCATTATCGGCGGTGGCCCGGGAGGATATACGGCGGCGCTTTATGCGGCGCGCGCCGGACTTTCCACCCTTGTGATCGAAAAGTTTTCCGCCGGTGGACAAATGACGGAAACGCAGTCCATCGAAAATTATCCGGGCTTCGACGAGGGCATTGACGGATTCACGCTCGGCTTCAAGATGCAGGCGGGCGCAGAAAAATACGGTGCAAAAACGCTGAATGCCGAGGTGATTTCCCTGGATCTTTCGGCAAAGCCCAAGCGCGTGCTGACCGCGCGGGAGGAATATCTTGCCAAGGCGATCGTGCTTGCCACAGGCGCATCTCATAAGCATCTCGGCCTTGCGGGCGAGGAGGATTTCATTGGCCGCGGCGTTGGCTACTGTGCGGCCTGCGACGGTATGCTTTACCGCAACAAGACCGTTGCCGTGGTTGGCGGCGGAAACTCTGCGGCGGCGGATGCGCTTTTGCTTTCCCGCATCTGCAAGAAGGTTTACCTCATTCACAGGCGCGACGCGCTTCGCGCAGAAAAGATCCATCACGAGCCGCTGATGCGCGCCGAGACCGTGGAATTTTTATGGAGCAGCGCAGTGACGGGGCTCAAGGGAGATCAAAGGCTCACCGCCGTCACCGTCAAGCACCTTCCGAGCGGCGAGGAGCGGGAGCTTGCGCTCGACGGACTCTTTATCAGCATCGGCCGCTCACCCGAAACCGCTCTGGTGGCAGGTCAGCTCGACCTGCAGGACGGCTATATCGCCGCGGGCGAGGACACGAAAACGAGCCTGCCCGGCGTTTTCGCCGTGGGAGATCTGCGCACGAAGGCTTTGCGCCAGATCGTTACCGCTGCAGCGGACGGCGCGGTTGCCGCGCATTTCGCCGAGGAATATATTGTAAGCTACGAAAATAACTGAAGGGAGAATCACAATGTCTTTTCTGATCTGCGCCCCCTCGGTCTTCGTGATCGGTGAGGAATATGAAATCCTTCTGAATGCCAAGGAAAACGGCATTCTTTCCATCGAGGTTGCGGGGGAGGAATATTTTGAAGAAAACGCAGGCGTTCTCGCCACCGAGCGCGCATATGCCAAGATCCGCATTCCGCAATCTATGCTGGATAAGGCAAAGGAATACACCGTCGTTTACAGCAAAACGATCAACCATCAGGCCTATTTTTCCGAGATGGGCGAGCCGATACGCGAGGTCTTCGCCTTTCAGCCCATCGAGAAGGAGGAAGACATCCGTATCTACCATCTGGCCGACGTTCACTCTGCCTTTGATTTTGCGGCCAAGACCGCGCGCTTTTTCGGCAAAGAAACCGATCTTTTCATTATGAACGGTGATATTGCCGAGGTGGAAAAGCACGAGGACTTTCTCTACGTTGCCAAATGGCTCGGCGCGGTTGCCGAGGGCAGGATCCCCATCGTTTTCGTGCGCGGCAATCACGATACGCGCGGAAAGCTCTCGCATTTCTATACGGACTTTTTCCCTGCCAACGGAAAGCAGACCTTCTATACCTTCACCGTTGGCCCGATCTTCGGCGTTGCCCTGGACTGCGGCGAGGATAAGCCCGACGATTATATTTACGACGAGAGATACGGCTTCAAATCCGCCTATTCGGGCATCAACCGCTTCTCGCCCTATCGCAAGCAGGAGCTTGCCTGGCTCCGCACCCTCGAAAAAAGCGAAAAGCCCTATCGCATCGCCATCTCCCATATCTGCCCGATGCAGACCACGCGCCGTGCAGGCAATCATTACGACATTGAGCGAGAGGTCTACGGCGCCTTCTCTCTGGAGCTTTCCCGCCTCGATATTCAGCTGATGCTTTGCGGTCATATCCATAAAGCATACATAATGCATCCGGGCGACGGACAAAGCCTCCTTGCGCATACCTTCCCCATCGCCGTTGGCTCCTATCTGATCAAGGAGGAGGAGCGTCTCACCTCGCTCGGCGGAATAGCGCTCACGCTGAAAAAGTGCAATGCCGAGATTCTTTTCACAAACGAGAAAAAAGAGATCACCTATAAAGAGGATCTCAAGATCTGATCCAAAAGAAAAAAGTGCAGCGGATAATGCTGCACTTTTTCTTATTTTTATTTACATTTTCCGTTATTTTTCGTTCGGTTACGGCAGAGGAATTTCCTTCCAGCCCTCTTTCGTCAGCACCGAATGCTTTTCGAATCCGCATTCCTTTGCAAGCGCCACGGCAAGATCGAAGCCGCAATCGAGAAAGTCCTTATTGTGGCAATCGGAATTGATCACGATGCGGCCGCCTGCCGCGCGGATCTCGGAAAGAATCTCTCGGGAGGGATACGGCGTTGTTCGCATTCCTCTTCCGATCGCCCCCGTATTCACCTCGAAGGGCTTTCCGTATTTCGCAAGCCGATGCACGGCGCGCTTCGCCAGCTCAAAATACGCAGGCGAGCGAGTAATGCCGAGCTTTTCATCGTATTTCGTGATCAGATCGATATGCCCGATGATATCCGCATCGGGAACTTTTTCAAGAAGGCGGCTGACCTCTTCAAAATAATCCCGCTCATAGGCGCTCATATCACCGCCCCAGGAGCGAAGAAGGTTTTCCTGCATCCTCTCCAGACTGTAATCCACCTGACAGAAAACGCCGTCCTTCAAAACGCTGTGCACCGAGGCAATCACATAATCGTAGCCCTTCGGGGGAAAGGGCGTGAAGCTATCCTGCTCAATGCCGAGGAAGATATCGATCTTATCCTTATATTTTTCGCGGAGGCGAAGAATCTCTTCGCGATACTGCGCCTGCTGATGCTCATCCATCGTGATGTCCGCATCCAAAGTGAAATAGGAATGCCCCGAAAAGCCGAGCGCCTTGAATCCCTTTTCTATGGCGGCAAGCACCATTTCCTCGGGGGTATCCTTTCCGTCGCAAAATCGCGTATGCGTATGAAAATTCGAAAGTATTTTTTCCATCGTTATTTTTCCGTTTTTGCAAGATAAATTTCAGCAAGCCCATCCTTCGTGGCGATCAGCTCCACCACGGCCTTGCCGCCAACGGTATAATGATAAACCTCCACGGTATCGGCAACGATATCACCCAAGGCCTCGCCACACTCGTTATAGATTCCGTAATGCAGGGTCTGCTCCACCGTTTCCGCCACCGCGATCAGAATTCCGCCGCGCACAGAGACGGTCTTTCCGCTCTCGGCCTGCGCCAGAGTGATCACGCTTCTGCTATGCCCGTCAAAAAGAAGAGCCTCGCCGTTTTCCTTCTTCATCAGCACCGAGGTGCCGACCATTTCGTGCGAAAGAACGCCGTTTTCTTTCATATCGTAAAGAAGATTCAGATCCCAATCATAGATTCTTTCGTCATGCACGAAAAGCTTCGCCGCGCTTTTCACGGAGGAGGTGAAGTTTTCGGGGAAGCGACCAACGATGCCGCCCCATTCATTCAGAAGATATACCTCGCCCGCCAGATTCATAACGGCCCAGCGGTTTTTCGCAACGCCGTACAGAAGACCGCCCTGCATCGCGGGGATAATGTCCTCCACCATACTCGTCACGCGGCCGCGATTGGAGAGCAAAACGGAATAAACGGAATGATCGTTCATCTCAAGAACGCCGTCCTGCACGGGATAACCGATGACCAGATTGTCAATATTCGCATTCATACCGAGCGAATTGAAAATCTCGTCATCCGAAATAACCATAGAGATATACATAGAGATATCCGTCAGCACAGTTTGCTCTCCCGTGGATGCGGAAACAAGAAGATGATGGAGCATATATTTTTGTCCACCGTCAATGTATGTATATTCCTGCGAATGCTCATCCTCGGCGGTTGCATACTGAATCAGAAGCGTTCCGTCCGCAAGATAGAAGTGGTCAAAGCTCTGCGCCGCGGCGGGCACGCGATAGGTGGCCGTAAGGCGCGCACTCTTATCGTATATATGGAAGGCCTCGCCATCCTCGACATAGTAATAATCGCCAACCTTCGTATCAAAGGAAGGAAGTGATGCAAAGGTCTCCAGCGTGAAGGCGCGCTTGAAGCTTCCGTTTTTCTCAGGGCGGAAAACCTCGCGGTCCAGAAGAATGAGATCCAGAACCGAGGCATCAAAGGTCAGCGCCTCGCGCTCTATGAGCGTGAGCTCCTCTTTTTTTGCAAAGGCTACGCCGCTCGCATCAAAAAGCGAAAGCGAAATTTTCGCCTCGTCCGCCTCGCCGTCCTGCGTTTCAACGAAAAACCAAGCCGCATCTCCCGAGCTCTTCAACGCAACCGTATGCTTCTCTTGCTCCGTATCCGTCACCGTGAGAACGGCGGCACCGCTTGCAATATTGAATACGCACTGCGTCCTCTTTCCCTCGGCATCGACCGTCTCATATAAAACAAGCGTCCCCTCTGCGTTCACGCGCGTACCGCCGAGCGCCTCGATCCTTTCCATTGAGGAAAGCTTCGTATTTTCCGTTTCACGGTTGCCCGCCACCGTCCAGAAATCCACGATCGGAATTCCCGAGCGAAGCACGACGAGCGTGATCAGCGCGCCAACGCAAAGCAGAAGTGCAACGAGGATCCAGATTTTTCTGCGCATATCGCCCCCATGCGCGGCCTTAACCGCCGACGGGGCAGGCGCACTCTCCTTTTCGGAGAAATCCGCTTCGATCAGATCCCTTTGCTCCGTATTCTTAATATCCTCGCTCATATTCCGTCTCCTATTCGTTTCGTGGCAAATTGACCACTTTTATTTACCAACAGCAATATTTTCAAAAAAATCCGATCACTCGGCATCATAAGCCTCGCGCAGAATTTTCGCAATTTCCTCGCGGCTGAGGAATCGGTATCCGCCGCCGAGCTCCACCGTTTGCGTAACGAATTCCAGCGTTTTCTCCGTGGCGCCGAGCGCCTTGAGAGAAAGCGGAAGATCCAGCTCTCTGACAAAATTTTCCAGCCGATCGATGCCAAGACGGGCAAGCACAAGATCGCTTCGGCCGATCGCCGTGACACCGAAAACTCGCGTGGCAAATCGGGCAAAGCGCTCCGCACCGTCGCCGCAGATATGCCGATAATAGGGGATGCTGATCGCGGCAAGGCCCGCTCCGTGCGCACAGTCCGTAGCGGCGCCGAGCTGATGCTCTATGGCGTGCACCTCCCAGTCTCCGTCCTTCGAGGCCCCCGAGATGCAATTGAGCGCCATTGCGGCACACCACATAATATTACTGCGCGCCTCGTAGTTTTCGGGATCCTTCATCGCCGTGCGCGCCGCACGGATCAAGGCCTCCATCAAGCCCTCAAGGATATAATCCGTCACATTATCGTCCGTGCCTGAGAAATACTGCTCCATCATATGCGAAAGTGCATCGAAAATGCCGCAGGCCATCTGATAGGGCGAAAGCGAATAGGTGATTTCGGGCTGAAGGATCGCAAAGCGCGGACAAAGCGAGGGAGGAAAAACTCTTCCCTCCTTGATTGCCGCCGCCTCATTCGTGATCACCGAGCAGGAATTTAATTCCGATCCCGTGCCCGCAAGCGTCACCACCGCGCCGATGGGAACGACCTTATGATCGGGAGAACGAAGATTGACCCAATACTTTTTCCAAGCATCGCCTCTGCAAAAGGCAGAGACCGAGATCGCCTTGGCGCAATCGATCACCGATCCGCCGCCGACGGCCAAAATGAAATCGATTTTATTTTCCTTCACGATGGAAACACCGCGAAGCACCTCGCTGTATCGGGGATTCGGAGAAACGCCCTCGAGCTCAAAAACGGTTTTCTTCGATGCCGCGAGAATGCGCATCACCGTATCGTAAAGCCCGATGCGCTTGATCGCGCCCTTACCGTATACCAAAAGCACGCGCGGCCCGAACTCGGAAAGCGCCGTGCCGAGATGCGAGAGCGCACCGTGCCCGAAATACACCTTCGTTGGAAGATGAAGAGAAAAATCCTTCAGCATAGAGAGCCCTCCGCTTTTTTTCTTTCATTATACACCTTTTTTCGCAAAAAATCAACCGTATCGGCCGCAATCTTTGTAAAAGAACAAAAAAATTAGGTGGAATAAAAGAAAATTACGGGCGGGTTATTGACTTTGATCCATCTTTATGCTATACTACTGGAAGAAAACAACTAAAACGGAGGAAGGATTCTATGAAGCACATTAAGACTCTTAAGACCCGTAACCTTTGCGCAAGCGCGAAGAACGGCGGTTGCGGCGAGTGCCAGACCTCTTGTCAGTCTGCTTGCAAGACCAGCTGCGGTATTGCCAATCAGCAGTGCGAAAACAAGAAGGAAAGCAAGTAATCCTGCGATGCTTTTACTGAGGGGAGAGGGCCTGCGATCAGGCGCTCTCCCCTTCCTTCTCGAAAACAGGAAAAATCGATCTGAACGAGGTTTTTTATGATACATCAGTACAAACTGAACGGAATGAATATCGTGCTGGACATCACCTCCGGCGCCGTGCACGTGGTGGACGAGGTGGCGTACGATATCATCGCCCTTTTTGAAAACAAAAAAAAGGAAGATATCCTTGCCGAAATGAAGAAAAAATACGAGGGCAAGGACGGCATCACCGCCGAGGATATTGCGGACTGCTATGCGCAGGTGGAGGAGCTGAAGGAAAGCGGCCAGCTCTTCACCGAGGATACCTTCCGCCCGATGGCGGGAGAGCTGAAGAGAAAAACGGCGGGCGTGATCAAGGCGCTCTGCCTGCATATTGCCCACAGCTGTAACCTCAACTGCTCCTATTGCTTCGCAAGTCAGGGAAAATACCACGGTGAGCGCGCGCTGATGAGCTTCGAGGTTGGAAAGCGGGCGCTGGACTTCCTCGTTGAAAACTCGGGCGACCGCTATAATCTTGAGGTGGATTTCTTCGGCGGTGAGCCGCTGATGAACTGGGACACCGTGAAGCGTCTCGTTGCCTATGCAAGAGAGATCGAGAAGGAAAAGAACAAGAATTTCCGCTTCACGCTGACCACAAACGGCCTTCTGATCGATGACGATGTGATCGATTTCGCAAACAAAGAGATGAGCAATGTGGTTCTTTCTCTGGACGGACGGCGCGAGGTGCACGACCGCTTCCGCGTTGACTATAGCGGCAAAGGAAGCTATGACCGCATCGTGCCGAAGTTCCAGAAGCTCGTTGAGGCGCGCGGCGGCAAAAACTACTATATGCGCGGCACCTTTACGCATCACAACCCCGATTTCCTCAAGGACATCGAGCAGATGCTGGACCTCGGCTTCACGGAGCTCAGCATGGAGCCCGTGGTTTGCGATCCCTCCGAGCCCTCTGCGCTGACCGAGGCGGATCTTCCGATCGTTCTGGAGCAATACGAGAAGCTTGCCGAGCTGATGCTTCGCCGCAAGGCGGAGGGGCGCCCCTTCACCTTCTACCACTATATGATCGACCTTTCGGGCGGCCCCTGCATCTATAAGCGCATCTCGGGATGCGGATCGGGAACGGAATATATGGCCGTCACCCCTTGGGGCGACCTTTATCCCTGCCATCAATTCGTCGGCGAGGAGGATTTCTGCCTCGGCAACGTTTTCGAGGGCGTGAAGAATTTTGAAAAGCAGGCCGAGTTTGCCGCCTGCAACGTTTATGCACGCAAGGACTGCGAGGACTGCTGGGCGAAGCTCTATTGCTCCGGCGGCTGTGCCGCAAACGCATATCACGCCACGGGCTCCGTCACGGGCGTTTATAAATACGGCTGTGAGCTCTTTAAAAAGAGAATGGAATGTGCCATTATGGTTGCCGCGCACGGCATGATGGAAGACGAAGAATGAAGGGTCCGATTCTGAGCTTTGCCGAGCAATACGCCAAAAAAAACGGCATCCGTATGCATATGCCCGGCCATAAGGGACTTTCCTTCACGGGACCGGAGCCCTTGGATATCACCGAGATCGCAGGCGCGGATTCGCTTTATGAGGCAAGCGGCATCATCGCGGAAAGCGAAGCGTGCACCGCTGAGATCTTCGGAACGAAAAAGACGCTTTACAGCACGGAGGGCTCCTCGCAATGCATTCGCGCTATGCTGAGCCTTCTCCGCTTCTATGCGGACAAAACGCAAAGAAAGCCTTACATATTAGCGGCAAGAAACGCGCACAAGACCTTTATATCCGCCATCGGACTTTTGGATTTTGATGTGCGTTTTTTGCCATCCTCAGAGGGTGCAACGCTCATGCACGCGCCGATCGACCTTTCGCTTTTAGAGCGAGAGCTTGAAAAGGAGCGGCCGCTTGCGCTTTATATCACCTCCCCCGATTATCTCGGAAGCTGTGCGCCGATCGAAAGAATTGCCGCGCTTTGCCACCGATGCGGAGCGCTTCTGCTCGTGGACAATGCGCACGGCGCATATCTGCGATTTCTCTCCCCCTCGCGCCATCCGATCTCGCTTGGAGCCGACCTTTGCTGCGATTCTGCGCATAAGACGCTCCCTGCCCTGACGGGTGCCTCCTATCTGCATCTTGCAGACGGGCTGGATCCCTGCTTTTATGAGCAGGCCAAGGAGGCGATGGCACTTTTCGGCTCGACGAGCCCCTCTTACCTGATTCTTGAATCCCTCGATCATATGACCGAGCTTCTTACGGAGGATTTTCCGAAAAGACTCGCGGCCTTTCTGCCGCTTGCCGAGGCCTTCAAGGCGCGCCTTCTTTCGCACGGCTTTTCCCTGATGGGCGACGAGCCGCTGAAGGTGACGCTTTTGCCAAAGGATTTCGGCTATACGGGAAAAGCACTCGCAAAGAGCCTTCGGGAGGCAAAGATCGAATGCGAGATGGCGGATGAAGACAGCCTCGTGCTGATGCTCTCCCCTTATATGACCGAGGAAATGCTCGATAAAACCGCCGCGGTGCTTTGTTCTCTGCCCAGACTCTCCCCCATTGCGAAAAAGCCACCCACGCCGCATATTCCCGAGCGCGCCTGCTCCGTGCGGGAGGCGATGCTTTCGGCAAGTGAGCTTCTGCCGCTCTGCGAGGCAAAGGGAAAAACACTCGTTTCGCTCTCGATTGGCTGTCCGCCGGCAATTTTGCCCGTAACCGCAGGCGAGATCTTAGACGAAAAGGCCATCGAAATTCTGCAATATTACGGCATCACGGAATGCCGCGCAAAAATCCGATAAAAAGGAGACCGAGCTCTTGAAAAACGCCAACAGCAAAAAAAGATTTTCCTATATTCTTCGCTATTATCTTCCCTGCAAGCCGCAATACGAGGCCGATGTGACCGAGCGGCGCGCCAAGGAGCTGATCGATTTCTGCAAGCGCGCAGGCGTTGATGCCGCGATGCTTTACGTGGATCTCAATCCCTATTGGTACTATATGCCCGACTCCGAGGAGCACGCAGACTACGTGGCCGAGCAGATGGAGAAAATCGCGCCTATGCTTCGCGAGGCGGGTATTTCTTATCAGCTGAATTATCAGAATCTTTTCGGCTCCGTGGACGGAAACTTTAACCACAAGCCCCTCTGCGGCTGGGAGGAATGCTATACGGACGAATTCGGCGAGGCTTCTCTCGGCGTTGGCTGTATGCTCTCCGAGCGATTCAGAGAGGTGGCGCTCGGAAAGCTTCGCCGCTTCGCAAAAACGAAGCCCGACGCAATCTGGATCGACGACGATATCCGCATCCATAACCACCGCACCGAGCTTCGCGCCGTGCTGGAGGGCCGAAAGGCCTGCGAGGAGCTGGACTTCGGCTGCTTCTGCGAGGGGCATATGCGCGCCTTCGGGAAAAAAATCGGACGCACCGTTTGCCGCGAGGAGGTGCGCGAGGCACTTCTTGCAGAGGGAGAGGCTAAGGAGCTTGCGATCCTTTGGCGGCAATTCCAGCGCGAGGTTTCGGCCGAAATGAATACGCTGATCGAAAAAACCGTGCATTCCGAATCCCCCGCAACGCGCGTGGCTCTGATGACCTCCGTGCCTGATGTGCACGCCGTGGAGGGCCGCGATTGGAATGAATTTCTCACCACGCTTTCGGGCGAGCACGCACCCCTGATCCGCTCGCACTTCGGCCCTTATATGGAGAGCGATCCGCGCAATTTTGCAAGCTGCTACCTTCTTGCCGACCAGCTTCGTACGAATGCGGATGCGCAGTTTACCCGCTCTGCGATCGACTACCGCCCTGAAATTGAAAACACGCGCTTCACCCGCTATGCCAAGAGCGTGGCGGCGACGGCTTATCAATTGGATCTTTCCGCCTTTATGGGTCACGGCGGCGTGACGCTCAGTATCTTCGACCTTGAAGGCTGCGTTCTTTCCGAGGAGCCCGAATGGGAGGAGATGCTCGTCTCCCACCGCCCCTTCTGCGACCGTATGGAGCGCACTCTCGACGGAATGAAGAAAACGGGCATCGGCCTGCTGACCTCGCCCGATCGCCATCCGATGGCGCCCAAGAGAAAAAGCGCGCACCGCATCAGCGCCACCGTGCAAAGCCGCCCGATGGAGGGTGTGCTTGCCCGTCTCGGACTCCCCTTTGCTTACTTCGCGCCCGAGAAAATCGAAGAGCAGGAGGCGATCCTGCTTGAGCGCGACGGCGTTCGCCTTCTGACGGACGCGGAGCTTCTTTCCTGCCTTCGCCGCGGTCTGCTTCTGGATAGCGGCGCCGCAAAGGAGATCGAAAAGCGCGGCTTCGGCGCACATCTCGGCATTCACGTTGGCGCGAAGGTAATGGCCGTTGCGGCCTCCGAGCGCTTCACGGAGCGCACCCACGCGGACGGCTCTGCCGTGATCATCCCCTCCCGCATTCCCGCGGGCGGCTACCGCGATCTTCAGCCGACGGGCGCCACCGTGCTTTCCAATCTTTACACCCCCGGCGGCGATTCTCACGCGGGCTTCACCTATTATGAAAACAGTCTCGGCGGTCGCGTTGCCGTTTACGCCGCGGAGGGCGATTTCGGTGACGGCTTTGCCTCGATCCACCGCGTGGCGGTGCTCCGCGAAATCATAAATAAGCTTGCGCCCTCTCTGCCGATCGCGCACCTTCCCTCCTACGGACTTTGCGCACTGCGAAGGGGTAACGGTAAAGAAGCCGTTTTCCTTGCCAATTTCTCCGCCGATGCGGCGAAGAATATCTCCGTCCGCTTTGCAAAGCCGCCGCGCGCGGCCTACGCCGTGCTTTCCGACGGCAAAAAGCGCACACTCACGCCGAGCGGATGCGAGCTTACGCTCCCTGCGGCTCTGCCGATGTACGGCACAGCCGTGATCGTTGCGGAATACTGACAATTGCAAAAAGCGGAGATTTCGGCCCCGAAATCTCCGCTTTTTTATTCCTGATGCTTTTGGCCGATCCTTTTGGCAAATTCGCCTGCAGAGCATCCGTTTTTCTGCCGAAACACGCGCGTGAAGGCGGCAACGGAGCCGAAGCCACAGGCCCTCCAAACGCCGTGCACGCCCTCGCCCTGCAAAAGTCTGCGCTCCGCCGCCCGAAGCCGCAGCTTCGTCAGATATTCGTTGACGGTCTGCCCCGTATATTGCTTGAAGATGCGACAAAGATAATATTCGCTGATGAAGAAGCGCTCCGATAGCAGGGAGAGCGATATTTTTTCTGCATAGCACTCCTCGATATAATCCAGCACCTCCGCGATCTTTCCCAAGGCGGGCGAGGCGATCGGTGCCTCTCGGCATTGCGGCAAGGAAAGCGCATAGAAAATCAACCGCATCACGCAGGCAAGGCACTCGGCGCGGCCTGCAAGGGCATCATCGCGCGCCGCTTGCAAAATCCGATCGGCAAGGGCGGGGATCTCCTTTTCCGCCCCCGCCGGGCGAACGATGCGCAAGGCACTCTCGGCCCCCGAAGCAAGCAATGCGGGCGGAAGCATCAAAACGAGCTTTTCGTATCCACCGCCCTCATCCAGCGTTCGATGCCGCATTTTCGGCGGGATCAGAAAAAGATCTCCCTCGCGCAAAAGATAAAAATGCCCGTCGGCAAAAAGAACCCGATTGCCCCTTTTGAGATAATAAAGCTCATAGCGCTCGTGGCTATGGCAAAGGCGCATATTGTTTGCCGCGAGGCTTTGCGCATCAATCAGAATCTCTGTGCCGTCGCAAAGCGCTATCGAAATATCCATTCCGCCCCTCCGTTTTTTCTTTTATTCTATCACGAAAAAGAGCAAGATTCAAGCGTTTTTTATGCATTTTAAAAGAAAAGAAGCAAAATTTGCTCATTTTCTTATGGTATAATAGAAGAAAAAACGAAAGGATTCAATCCATTATGACGACCGCAAAAGAATATGCAATTGCCTGTGCCGAAACGATGATGAAAAAATTCGAGGCCGAAATGCTTCCGCCCGTGGGGCATTTTCACTATCATCAGGGCGTTTTTCTCTCGGGTATGCTCGCGCTCTATGAAATCACGGAAAATGAGGAATATATGCTGTATACGAAGCGCTGGGTGGATGCAATGCTTGGCGAAGACGGCATTCCGAAGGATATGCTCACAAACGAGCCGGATGACCTGCAGCCCGGCGTTCTCCTCTTCACGCTTTACGAAAAAACGAAGGATCCCATCTATAAAAAGCTGCTCGACAAGCTCGTTGGCTGGATGCTTGCGCTGAAAAAGAATCCCGAGGGCGGCATCTGGCATAAGGATTTTCTCGACGACCAAATGTGGCTGGACAGTATGTATATGGCAGGCGTGATCACCTCTCGCTATGCGGAAAAATACGGAAACGAAACGCACCGCGCCTTCGTTTATAAGCAAATGGAGCTTTTGCGCGCACACACAAGGGATGAAAAAACGGGGCTTTATTACCACGCCTGGGATTACTCTAAAAAAGCGATCTGGGCTGATAAGGAAAGCGGCCGCTCCGCAAGCTTCTGGGGGCGCGCGATCGGCTGGTTTGCCGTTGCGATGTTTGAAATCGCAAAAACGATGCAGGACGGCGCCGCAAGAGAGGATTATATCCGCACGGGCGTTTCCCTGATCGAAGCGCTTCTTCGCTACCGCGATCCGAAAACGGGGCTTTGGTATCAGGTGGTGGACAAGGGCGAAAAGGAGGGCAACTGGCACGAGATCTCCTGCTCCTGCCTCTTCCTTTATGCTCTGCTCCTCGCCGTCGAGATCGGTGCGATCGAAAAGGAGAGCATCCGCGCCCTCGCAAAGGAGAGCTTTGAGGGAATCACCGCCTCGCTTTCCAAAGGAGAGGACGGCTATATCGGCGTTCGCGGCGTTTGCATCGGCACGGGCGTTGAGGAGGGCACCTTCGAATATTACATCGCCCGCCCCACCTCTGAAAACGATCTGCACGGCGTTGGCGCCTTCCTTCTTATGTGCTCACAGTATGCAAAAATCTTTGAAATGTAAATCTTCATTTTCAAAATCGAGGTAAATTTATGAAAACGCCAAAAACCTCCCGCCTATTTGAAAAACGAATCAACGAAGAAAGCGGCGCCGTTTATTATGTTTTAAAGGAAAGAAAATGCACCTACCAGCAGGGCTTTTATTTCGTCAACAATTCGATGACAAGCGACGGGCGCTACCTTTGGTTTTATGCAACGGAAAACCCGATCTATCGCGGCGTTCAGCGCGGACGAATGCTGGCTTATATCGATTTTCTTTCGGACGAGATCGTTATTTGCCACGATGCGATTTTTGACGATGCAACGCCCTATCTGGATGCCGAAAGCGGTGAGGTTTATTTCACAAACGGAAAGAGCCTTTATAAGCGCGCACCGGGAAAGAAAAATTTTGCCGTACGGCTTTGCGATGTGCCAATCAGCGGCTATATCCATCAGCTTGCCACGCACCTGACGCGCCTTTCGGATAAGAAGCGCTTTTTCCTCGATATCCGCAGAGATAATTTCGGCTCGATCCAAGGTGTGATCGATATAGAAAGCGGCGAATTCACCGAATGGGCACGCACGGATTTTTGCACCAACCACGGGCAGATCCATCCCAAAAACGATAACCTCGCCCTTTGCGCCTACGATTACTGGAGCGATCTTTCGGACGGAAAGCAATATTGCATTCCATACGACGAAAACGGAATCTATCAAAGGCTCTGGACGGTGGCGGCTGACGGCACGCGAAAATCCTATCCCCCGATGCATAACCACGCATCGCACGAATTTTTCAGCGAAAACGGCGAAAGAATTTATTATTGCAGCAATCCGCACGGCATCTACGGCATCGATCTTGCCGGCGGCGAAGACATCCCGATTTTGGAGGGCATTAACCCTTGGCACGCACACGCATCGGCAGACGAGCAATATTTCGTTTACGACGAAACGAAGCTTGAGCGCTTTGGCGGCAAATGGTTTCGCGGTTGCCCTGCGGCGGTGAATTTCTTCAATCGCAAAACGAAAAAATGCATCAGAATCGTTTCCGAAATGCCTGAAAACGGGCATTCGCCCGAGAATCAGAACGATTACCACATCGACCCGCACCCGCGCTTCACGGAAAACGGAAAATATATCGTTTTTTCCACCTCGGAGCTCGGCGGCTGTGATCTCGCGATCGCATACACGGATCAATTGATCGAGCTGACGAAGTGATAAAAAGGAAAAGGGCGGTGAGCTTTCTCTGTTGTTCTTAACGGAGAAATTGCAAGCACAAAAATTTCGGCAGAAGGACTTTTCTTTCTGCCGATTTTGTGATATAATGGAAACAATGAATATGGGGAGGAGTAAATATGTCACTTGAGTATAACGAAAAGAATATTACTCTTGCAAGAAATCTTCGTAAGACAAAAAGCCATAGACAATTTTATTGCAGATTTTTATTGCCACAAAGCCAAACTGATCATAGAAATTGATGGGGCACAGCATTATACCGAAGAAGGCAGA
>JAZTWU010000005.1:0-13794 GCA_045636085.1 Eubacteriales bacterium | reverse complement strand
CTCCTTGGCTCACAGAACGACATGGCTACGATCCGACTTGGGAGAGAAGGCTAAAGCGAACACCTCATCCACCATAAATGGTCCCCCTTCTCCCGCCGGAGAAGGCTTTTCTCGCTGCGGCTCGGTCGTGCTCGATCTTTTCCGCTGATGCGAGGGAGAGAAGGCTAAAGCGAACACCTCATCCACCGCAAGCGGTCCCCCTTCTCCCGCCGGAGAAGGCTTTTCTCGCTGCGGCGCGCCCACGCAAGTATAGACTCGCTCGCGCGGGCTTATCAGCCGACGATTTCGCCGGGAACCCGAAGAGCCCGTCTTCTCCCGATGGCTCTTTTTTGTGCGTAGCCGAAGCTATATTTTTTGTCTTTTGCTTTGCCAAAAATAAAAATTTTGAAAAAATTTAGATTTTTTCTAAAAAACTATTGACAAACGGATTTAGACTGTGTATAATATTCTTAGAACGAATACAAAACAGGAGGTCCTATGACACGACAAAGAGCCGCTATATTAGAAGTGATCCGTGCCGAACCTCGCCATTATACCGCAGAGGAGATCTTCCATCTGGCGCAAAAGATTTTGCCAACGATCTCTCGCGCCACGGTTTATAATAATCTGAATGCGATGGCCGATGAGCATTTGATCCGCCGCATCTGTATGGAGGATGCCGACGTTTACGATCGGAGCTTTGAGCCGCACGTGCATTTGGTTTGCCGCAAATGTGGAGGAATCAAGGATATGCGCCTTGAGGGGCTTGCCGAGCAGCTGGAAGGTGCGCTTGGACAAACGGTTTCCTCTTATGAATTCAAGGTTGATTATGTATGCGAGGGATGCCGACACGCATAAAATAAGGCAAAACGGAAAAAACTTGAATTAAAAAATCAAAAGCAAAAAATAAAAAACAAAAATAAAAAACTTTTTTAAAGGAGATCTTTAAACTATGGAACTCAAGGGAACGAAAACCGAACAGAATCTTATGACCGCTTTTGCAGGCGAATCTCAGGCAAGAAACAAGTATACCTACTTTGCACCCGTTGCAAAGAAGGAGGGCTATGAGCAGATCGCAGAGATCTTCCTCAAGACCGCTGAAAACGAGAAGGAGCACGCAAAGCTTTGGTTTAAGGCTCTTGGTGAGCTGGGCGACACCGCCGCAAACCTTGCCGCCGCTGCCGCAGGCGAGAACTATGAGTGGACCGATATGTACGATAAGTTTGCGAAGGAGGCCGAGGAAGAGGGCTTCAAGCAGCTTGCATACCAGTTCAGAGCCGTTGCCGCTATTGAGAAGGCACACGAGGAGAGATATCGCGCTCTGCTTGAGAACGTTGAGATGCAGAAGGTCTTCGAGAAGGGCGAGATGACGATGTGGGAGTGCCGCAACTGCGGACACCTCGTAATGGGTCTCAAGGCGCCTGCCGTTTGCCCCGTTTGCGCACATCCTCAGAGCTTCTTCGAGGTTCGCAAGGAGAACTATTAATTTCAATACGGTGCTGAAAGCATCTGCCGCCGCCTCCGCACAGAGGCGGCGGGTTTTTCTTTGCTTGCGCGCGGCGCGGCCGAACCGCCCGCGCTTTTGCCTCCGGTTTTTGCCTCACCGCCGTTCTCACTCTTTTGCGGGAAAGGAAGAAATATTTCGGGGATTCGAATTTTCGTATTGACATTCGCCCGCGCACTCTATATAATATATTTATATAATATAAGGAAGAAAAGAGAAGAAACGGGGCGTTTCGATTGGCTCCTCGCGCAGGGCGAAAAGGAGCCTTGCGCCTTTTCTGGAGAGGAAAAAATATGTGCAATATTGCGGGATACGTTGGAGCGCGCAGAGCCGCGCCGATTCTCATCGAGATGATGAAGCGAGAGGAATTTTATGATGGCGGAATGAGCACGGGAATTGCCACGATCCACGAGGGCAGGCTTTATTATAGAAAGGTGCTCGGCGATGTGGAAACGCTTTTGCGCGAGACGGACGCTTTGGAGCTTCCCGGCACGGTTGGCATCATTCATTCCCGTCCCGGCGGAGATTTTATTCCCTATGCGCATCCGCATATTTCAACGAGCGGTCGCGTTGCCTCCGTGCATAACGGCGGTAGCCACGTGGAAAAAGAGGAGCGGATGCGCCGTAATGCGATCTGCGACGAGCTCGTTTCTCGCGGCCACGGCTTCAGCTCGGACGTGATTTTGGAAGAGGAATCGATCACCTATCCGCGCCTTTCGGACGGCCGCACCGTTGCCGTTGGCGAGGCCTTCGTCAATTTCTTTGAGGATCGCGTTTCGGGCGGCCTTTCGCACGAGGCGGCGATGGCGCTTGCGAGCGAGACCTTCTATATGGATCTCGTTTCGCTTTTGATCACGGCGGATGCGCCCGATCGCATTTATGCGCAGAGGGTTTCAACGCCGATGAACTGCGCCATAGGCGATGGCGAATGCTATCTTGCAACCTGCCGCTTCGCCTTTCCCGAGGCGCTTCGGGAGCAGAGCTTTTCCTTGCCGCTGGAGAGCGTTTGCATTGCGGAGCGCGGCCGCCTGACCGTCACGGATGTGCGCCATAAGGGCGAGAAGGTTTGCTCTATCACGCCCAAGGCTTTTGCCGAGGCCTATCGGCAGATCGAGGCGCTTCTGATGGATCGCGGAGAAAAGAATCCTGTCACCTATCCTGAGGTTGAGGTTTATATCACGAAGAATTTCGAGGATATATGGCCCGAGCGCCATCCTATCACCCAGCGCGCGCAGCTCGGCTATGAGGTGCTTTATCAGCTTCATAGAGAGGGAAGACTGCATAGCGAAACCAAACCGACGCCCAAGGGGAATAACAAGCGCGTTTATATGTATATTGACAAGAATTATTAACAAAACAGGGGGTTAAAGAATGAGTACCTTAAAAAAGCTTTCAGATTCTGAAAAAATCAAGATCGGCAAGGCGCCGCTTGGCGCAGAGCATCTCGATGCGATTCTTTCGAAATTTGCCGAGGATGCGGGGCGGGCGATTGCCCTTCTTCCCTTGGACGGTGCGGCCATAGCGGAGGCGGAGGCCTTCCTTGGTGAGGCGCTCCCCGAGGGCTATGATCGCTATCTGATCGTTTGCGACGGCGATGTGCGGATCTATTTCACGAATGAGATCAGCAAGATCTTCGCGCTCTATGAGATTCTGAAAAATTATGACGGCGGCCTTGGCAAGGGTATGATCTATGGGCGCGCTTATATGCAGATGCGCGGCTATAAGACCTATTTGCCCCCGAAGGACGATATTGCGGGATATAAGCGGCTGATGGATTTCCTTCTTTATCTCGGATACAATACGTTGACGATCGAGCTCGTCGGCGCGGCGGAATATAAGTCGCATCCCGAAATCAACGAGGGCTGGGAGGAGCTTTGCAAAATTTTTGCCGAGCGCAACGGCTACACGCGCGACATCGCCCGAAGCTTTATATTCCCCAAAAACTCCATTCACGTGGAGAGCGGCGGCGGCAAGGTGCTCTCGGTTTCCGAGCTTGCCGAGATCCGCGATTATGCGTATACGCGCGGCATCGAGATCATTCCCGAGATGCCCTGCCTCTCGCATTCGGATTATCTGCTTTATAAGCATCCCGAATTCGCCGAGGTGGCCGAGGATCATTATCCCGATGTTTGCTGTCCCTCCAATCCCGATTATTATAAGATGCTTTTCGAGATCTTCGACGATATGATCGAGATCTTTCATCCGAAGCGCATCAATATCGGCCACGATGAGCTTTACGTGCTCGGCTATTGCCCGCGCTGTAAGGGCAAAAAGGCCGCCGAGCTTCTGCTCGGCGACATCACGAAAATTCACGATTTTCTTGCTTCGCGCGGCGTGAAAACGATGATGTGGGGCGATAAGGTTTCAAAGGCCTGGCACGGCGGCAATCCTGCCTTCCATGTGCGCTTGCCGCAGAAAAACGGCAGAACCGTGACCTTCAAGGGAAAGACCTATCCTTGGCGCGGCTTTTTCTGCCGCTCCGTGCCCGAATTTTTGGAGTATGCGAAGGAAAATCCGCATACGGAGGCCTGGTTTGTTGAGGAAACGGCAAGCTGCATCCCCTCCTTGCCCGGCGACCTTGAAATTTCCAGCTGGTCCTACTTCGAGGGAGAAATGCACGAGGATATGCACGCCGATCTCGGATTTTCCACGCTCTTTGGAAACTGCGCGCCCGCTCATTTCCGCGATATGCGCCGCCGCACCACGAAGAAGGGAAGCCTGGGCTTCTCGATTTCCAACTGGGGCAACGTGGATCCCATTTCCTCCCAGCGCGAGGGGCAGCTGCTCCGCCTCGTTTACGGTGCGCACGTGGCTTGGGATAAGGATTACGACGAGCAGAAGAAGGAGGCGCTTATGCGCCGCTCGGCCGAGGATCTTTTCTATCTTTTCAATAAGGAAACGCTTTCCTCCGCGCATATTCTGATCGACCACACCTGCGATTTCGAGATTGAGCATTATAGCTTCGATTGCGGCTACCGCGTGATCCGCGAGGATTATTATATCGGAGATTACGAGATCACCTATAAGAGCGGAGAGCGCGAGCGCTTCCCCGTAATCTTCGGTGAAAATATCGGCCCCGAGATCAAGGATAAGGAAAAATGCGCCAAGGCGATGAGCACGGCGCAGATTTCCACAGAGCCGATCGGCACGGCGCTCCCCGTGATCGGGAAGGACTGCTTTGCTTACCGCATTGCCGTTGCCGTGAAGGGCGAGGTGGAGGCCATCCGCTTCATCAAAACCGAAAAATGCGCGGGAGAGGTGCATTTCTCCATCGTTTAAAAAACAAAAAAACGGCCGAGGCGAGTGCTTCGGCCGGTTTTATATGTCTTTCGATTACAGCGCCGTGGGAACGAAGAAGTAAACGAGGAAGAGAAGCGTTACGACGATGGCAACGACGGAGATCTCCCACTTGGGAGCCACAGCCTCGCCGTCCTTCTTCTTGCTGATGGCATACTTTGCATAGTCGATTACATATGCAACGATGCTCATAAGCGTGAAGGAGATAAGGCCAATACCGATACCCTTGGTGATCGAGTAGGAAAGAACCATAACAACGATCGTGAGGAATGCGGCGGTTGCGCTGATTGCATTGGAGAAGTCAACGGACTTGATGTTGTTCTTCATCATAAGAACGCCGACATAGATCAGCGCTGCTGCGGTTGCCGCGCCGGGGATAACGGCGAACAGAGGCATAGCAAACATTGCAAGGAAGAACATGCAAGCGGTGGTGAAGGAGGTAAGACCCGTTCTACCGCCGGCAGAAACGCCTGCACCGGACTCAACGAAGGTGGTAACGGTGGAGGTACCGAGAGCCGCACCTGCGCAGGTTGCAACGGCGTCGGAGATCATAATCTTATCGTAGTTGTAGGGCTTATCGTTCTCATCGGAGAGGATTCTGTTACCGCCGCAGCAGCCAACGATGGTGCCCATCGTGTCGAACATATCGATCATGCACATCGTGATGATAACCATAATCACGGTGAATACGCTTCCGCCCTCGGGAACAAGGCCGGTTTTGAATACGTCGATGAAGGAGCCGAATACGGTGGTCTCGCCTGCGAAGAAGTTAGCGAAGTTCTCCCAGAACTTCCAGGAGATAGTGCCCTGACCTGCAAGAACGGAGAGGTCGGTCACGCCGAAGGGAATACCGATGAGGGTTGCGCCAAGGATACCGATGATAATGGAGCCCTTCACGTTCAGCTTATCAAGGATAGCGATGATGAAGAGACCAAGCAGAGCAACGATAGCGGTCTTAGCGGCGAAGGAGGGAGGATTGCCGACGTTGACAATCTGCTCACCCCAGTTGGTGAGGTCAACGAAGCCAACCTGCGTGTAAGCGTTGTGAACGATAACGCCTGCGTTCTGGAAGCCGATGTAAGCGATGAAGAGGCCGATACCAACGGAGATCGCGCTTCTTACCGTCTTGGGCATACCGTCGAACACGAGCTCGCGGAAGGACTTACCCTTGATCTTGATCAGCGTCAGAGCAAGGAAGATCACGCCGGAGATAAGAACCATCATAAATGCCTGTCCGAGAGTGAACTGAACACCGTAGGTTCCTGCGGCCCAAACGGCAACAAGACCGCCAAGCAGAGAGTTCAGACCCATACCGGAGGCCTGTGCGAGAGGCATCTTTGCGAAGAATGCCATCAGGAGCGTTCCGATGATTGCGCCCAGAGCGGTTGCAATGAATACGGAGGGCCAATAAGCCTGATCTGCTCCTACGAGGATCTGCGCGGGGTTAACCGTCAAGATGTAAGCCATTGCAAGGAAGGTTACGATACCTGCGATGATCTCAGTCTTGAGGTTGGTTTTCTTCTCAGCGGGATCATAGCCGAGAAGCTTTGCAAATTTTTTCATATTTTCCTCCTTTTTACGGCGCATTGCACCGAAATTATCCTCATTATAGCACAGAATTTTGCAAAATGCAACAAATTGGAAGAAATTTGTTAAAAAAAAGAAAATTCGGTAAAAAAGTTAATCCTCGCGCGCATAATATTTTGAAAACCCCACTTGACAAGCAGATGCGGTTTTGATAAAATAGCCTTACAAGATAATATTTTTCGGTATGAGCCGCAAAAGACGAACGGAGAGCCTTTGATTTTTTCATTTTCAGACAAACGATTGGATTCCGTTTTCCTTTGCGGCTCATTTTCTCAAGGAGGAGCATTTTATGCGCGATAAAAGGAAAAACGTCTTCTTCCGCCTGTTTTTCAATCGGGCCGACGAGCGCTGCTATGGGCGCTTTGCATTTTTCTTTGATAGCCTGATGCAAAACTTTTCGTCCATCTTCGCCTCGGGCGCGTTTTACACGGCGTTTTTGCGACTGAACGATATTTCGATGGCGGACGTCGGCGTGATGACCTATATGCCCGTTCTTGCCAACCTTTCCTGCATCTTCGCTCCTTTCATTTTCCGGAATATGAAGAAGCGCAAGGCCGTGCTGATGTCGGCGCGCATTTCCTATTATCTTCTCAACCTCGTCGGCGTGGCGCTCGTTCCCTTCGTGATCGGAAGCCGCGATGCGCGAATTTTCCTGATGGCGCTCTTCTTATCGCTTGCCAACATCGTTTGGGGACTTTTCGTCGGCGGATTTTCGGATTGGGAGCTGAATTTTCTGCCGCAGGACGGAACGCGGGAGGAGTTTTTTGCATACCGCAGTCTGATCTGCGCTCTCGTCAGCTCCGGAACGCAGATCATCGCCGCCACCGTGGCCGCCGCGATCGAAACAACGCCGGCAGAGGTGCAGAATCTCTGGCTTTTCTGGCTCCGCATCGGAGGCTTTGCCTTCATTCTCTTGGACGTGGTGGTCTTTTTGCGCGCTAAGGAATACCCTTATCCGAAGAGCGAGGTGCACCTGCGGCTCAAGGATGTTTTCACCCTGCCCTTGAAAAATAAGCCCTTCCGCGGCGTGATGCTCGTGCGCGTTTTCGTTGGCTTCGGCGCGGCGCTGACGAGCTCCAGCTGGACCTATTATCTGATGGATTGCGGCCTTGGATACAGCACGCTCTCCTTCCTCTCCTCGATCACGCCGATGATGGCTCTGGTGCTGACGCCCCTTGCTCTGCGCCTTTTCCGCCGTATGGGCTGTGTGAACAATCTCTTCCTATACCGCGTGATCGAAATTTTCGTTTATCTTGGGTATGCCTTCGTCGTTCCCGCAAACGTGATCTGGCTTTATCCGCTGATGTTCGTTATTGCGCAGGTCGTTTCGGTCGGCGCGGGCGTTGCGGATCTGAATTTCGTTTATCTCTTTATGCCCGAAAAGGATCGATTGACCTATTATTCCTTCTATTATATGTCGGCGGCGCTGGCCGTCTTCTGCGGCTCCTTCGTCGGCGCGCAGTTTATCACCCTCACCGCAGGAAAAACCATCTCGCTTTTTGGCCTTTCGCTTGCCAACGTGCAGGTGCTGATGCTTTTGCAGTCGGCGCTCTTCGTCGTTATGGTGGCCGTTTTCGCTCTGCTTCGGCAGAGGCTTTGCGATGCGGAGCATCTCACGCGACACGCCGCAGAAAATATCTGATAAAATCCATTGGGGCAGGGCAGAGCCGAAGCGCTCCCCTTGCCCCTTTTCTTTGCCGGAAAGAAGGGGCTTGCAATTTTTCTTTCCTTATGTTAAAATAAATTTATCAATCCAAGGAGGTGCTGAAAATGCAAAATCCGATTCTGAAAAACGATCCCGAGCATTTCGATAAAACCGCAGATCCTCATATTCTGCGTTTTGACGGAAAGTATTACCATACCTATACCGATCACGATGCGCTTTTCGTTGCCGAAATTCCCGATCTTGCGGAATTTGGCGGAGAGGGAAGGCGGGATTTTCGGGTTTTTGAATCCTCGGAGCTTGCGCAGTGCTTTGCGCCCGAGCTTCACTATATGGACGGGGATTTTTATATCTACGCCGCACCGAGGCGCAGAGGCAGCAAAACGCATTTCGTTTGCGCCTACCGATCTGTGGATAAAACGCCGACGGGGCGCTTTGAGATGCTTGGCGCTATCGAGGGCATTGGGGAAAAATGGTCGATCGATGCAACCGTCTTTTGCTACGGCGGCACGAGATATATGGTTTTCACGACCTGCGCCGCAATCTATATCGCAAAAATGAAGAGTCCCACCGAGCTTGCGGGCGCACCCGTTGCTATCAAGTGCCCCGAGAAAAGCTGGGAGCGGCAGATGAGCGATGTTGTGGAGGGCCCCGCTGTGATCTTCGATGGGGAAACGCCCGTGCTCGTTTATTCCGCGAGCGACTCGAAGTGCGACGATTATTGCCTTGGAATGATGCGAATGGAGGGCAGCGATCCGCTCTCGCCCATCGCTTGGCGGCCGCATCCGCACCCGATCCTCTCCAAGGAGGAGGGAATGTTTGGCCCGGGGCATTGCTCCTTCGTGCGCACGGATGCAGGTGAGCACCTTTGCTTCTATCACGCAAATCTCGAAAGCGGAAGCGGCTGGAAGGGGCGCTCGATCTTTGTGAAACGCGCAGTTTTTGAAAACGGAATTCTTGCTTTTTATGATATAAAAGAAAACGATTGTTTACAAAATAAAAACTTTGAAGTAGAAAAGGGGATCTATATGAATGCTTATATCGGACAGGATGCGCAGATTTTCGGTGCAGAGGAGCATCGCCTTGTTGGCGGTAAGGGAGACGGAATGCGCCTGCTTGAGGTGCGCAACGGCAAGGGCCTTGCCTTCACGCTTTCGCTGGATCGCGCGGCGGATATTTCCCGCCTCTCCGTGATGGGCGTGAACTACGGCTATTTCTCCCCCTGCGGTTATGTTGCCCCCGCTTATTATGACGAGAAGGGCGCAGGCTTTTTGAAGTCCTTCACCGCAGGATTTTTGACGACCTGCGGCCTCACGAATGTCGGCAATCCCTGTGAGGACGGCGGCGAGAGCCTCGGCCTGCACGGAACGATCGGCAATACCCCCGCAGATTCTTACAGCGTTTCCTACGAGGGCGAGAATATGGTGATCCGCGCCACCGTGCGTGACACGCGCTTCTTCGGCCATAAGCTGATCCTTGCGCGCACCTTCACCGTTTCGCTCACGGAGAATAAGCTTTCCGTAAAGGATGAGGTGACGAATGTCGGCAATACCGAGACTCCCTTCCAGATGCTGTACCACTATAACATCGGTTATCCGCTTCTTTCCGAGTCGGCAATCCTGAAGATTCCCGCCGTGAAGGTAACGCCCAGAAATGAGCACGCCGCCGAGGATCTTCAAAACTGCCTGAAGATTGAGAAGCCCACCGCAGGCTACGAGGAGCGTTGCTATTATCACGAAATGCAGGGTATCGCGAAGGTGGAGGTTAAGAATCCCGCCATCGGACGTGGTCTCACGATGGAATACGATACCGCCGCCCTTCCTTTCTTCACCGAATGGAAGATGATGGGCGAATACGAATACGTTCTCGGCATCGAGCCCGGCAACGCGCTTCCGGACGGCCGCGATGTGATGCGCGAAAAGGGGCTTTTGAAGTTTATTGCACCCGGAGAAATGAAGAGCCACGAAGTGCACTTCACGTTTGATTAAAGATGATTTTTTGCACCTTTTCCCGTTTTCTTCCGCTCGCCGCAGGTCTCTGCGGCTTTCGGGAAGAAGAACGAAAAAATCTGCTAAAAAATCCTTCTTTAATATCGGAAAGGTGATTTTTTGCACCTTCCCCGCCAAGACTCTTATTTTCAACAGGCCAAAGGAGCTTTTCAGATGATGCAAGACAATCGCGAACCGAAGTTTTTGAATTTATCCATTATGCATATGAATCCCGAATGCGTGGAATCGACCTGTGCCGATATTATCGAGCAGCAGAAAACGGGTGCCACCACGCACGCGATGCTGATGATGTATTTCAATCCCGAGGGAACGCCGCCCGTGAATAAGGCGGAGGCGCAATGCGCGCTTTACGATCGCTATCGTGCGATTCTGGATCCTGCGGGGGCGCGTTACGGCGTGCTCGTGCAGGCAACGCTTGGGCATATCACGAAGCCCTTTTCACCCTATCCCTTTTCGCCCTCGGTCAGTCTTGTGACGGGGGAGGAGAGAGATGTGACCTGCTGTCCTCTTGATCCGAATTTTCACGATTATATCCGTGAGCAGTTTCGCATTCTCGCGGAGCATAAGCCCTCGCTCGTGATGCTGGATGACGATCTTGGCCTGCTTTATAAGCCGACGAAGGGATGCGCCTGCAAATACCATCTTGCGGAGTTTGCCCGCCGCGCGGGAAAGAAGATGACGCGCGAGCAGATTTATGCCTGCACGCAGGGAAGCTCCGAGGAGGATAAAAAATACACGCAGATCTACGTGGATACCCAGCGCGAGGGAATCGTTTCCGCCGTGCGCGCAATGCGCGAGGGCCTTGATATGGTGGATCCGACGATACCGGGTATCGTTTCCGGCATTTATACGACGACCTTCGTGGAGTTTTCGGACGATACGGCCGTTGCCTTTGCGGGCAAGGGCAATCCGCCAACGATTCGCCTGAACGGCGGCCCGTACGCTGTCAGTTCCTCGCCGCGCGGCTTTTTGCAGCAGCTTTTCCGCGCCGCGATCCTGAAGGAAAACGTGAAGGGCAAGGTGGAGCGCTTCCTCGCGGAGACGGATACCTGTCCGCAAAACCGATACAGCACCTCCGCCGCGTATATGCACGGCCACTTCGTTGGCTCGATTCTTGAGGGCGCGACGGGCGCCAAGCATTGGATCACGCGAAGCAATAGCCTTGAGCCGAATGCGGGCAAGGCCTATCGCAGGGTTTTATCGAAATACGAAAGGTTTTATGAGGCGCTCGGCGAATATGTGAAGGAGTTTTCGCCCTTCGGATGCCGCATTCCGCTGACGACGATGCAAAACTACGGCTTCATTCCCGCCTCGCAGGGATTGAATCTTTCGCCTTGGGCGACCTGCGTTCTGGAAAGACTCGGCCTGCCCGTTTATTTCGGAAATGCGGGCGAGGGCGCCGTATTTCTTGACGATTTTTCCACCGACGGCTTTGACGACGAAACGATCCGCTCCTTTATGAAGGGAACGCTGCTTCTTTCCGTCGGCGCGGCAGAAAAGCTTTGCGCGCGCGGCTTTGCCGCCGATCTCGGTGTCATCGTTCGGCCTTGGGATGGCAAGGTGATCAACGGTGAGAGGATCGGCCCGTACCGCATTGCCAAGCAGTACAATCTAAAGGAGCTCGTGCCATGCGCCGAGGCGGTGGAGATCCTTTCTGAAAGCTATCATAGCGATAAGCGCACGGGCGAAAATATCCCGATGTTTCCCGCCGTCACGCGGTGCAAAAATTCCGAGGGGGGCGAAACGGTCGTCTTCTGCGGAACGCCCGATATGCCCTTCGTTTATCACGCGGCCTTCTCTCTGCTTTGCGAGCCGAGAAAGAATCAGCTGATCGAAATCCTTGGAAAAAACGGCCTTCTTCCGCTGTATTATCCCGAGGATGGCGAGGTTTATCTGCGCGCAGGTCGTCTTGCAAACGGAGAGCGTATGGCTGTCGCCTTCAATCTCGGCTTCGATGTTCTGGAGGATCTTCCCCTCGTGAGCGAGGAGCCGATCACGCGCGTTGAGCGCCTTTTGCCGAACGGTGAACGCGAGGCCGTTGCCTTCAAGGCAGAGGGAAAAACGGTTCGCATCGAAGCGCAGCTTTGCACGCTGATGCCCGAGGTTCTCTTTCTTTCTTGAAAAATAAAAAAGTGGAAGCAGCCATCGATGGATTTGTCGATGGCCGCTTTTTTTGTTTCATTTGAAAAGAATTATTTGCAATATAGTGAAAAAATGTGTCTTTGAAAAAATCTATCTTTGCAATGAGCGTATAAAAATCTCCCGCCCGGATGGGAAAACAACCCCTCAGTCACCTGCGGTGACAGCTCCCCTTACACAGGGGAGCCTTTGCGCTTCGCCACTAGGGCGCGGGGGCGCGATGCTCAGGCGCGCTCTTTGGCGAGGCACTCCTCGATGGCGCGGGCGAGCTGGTCCGGGCAGGAGCTGGACTTGAAGCCGCAGCGGATGCCCTTCATGCGGCGGATGGCTTCCTCCGCCGTCATGCCCGGCACGAGCGCCATCAGACCCTGGATATTGCCCGGGCAGCCGCCGCGGATCTCCACCTTTTCGACGATGCCGTTTTCGATGGTGATGTCCATCTGCTTGGAGCAGACGCCCTGCGGATAATAAGTTGTGGTCATGTTTTTCTTCCTCCGTATCCTTATAATATATATAGTGTTTGCTTTATCATAATCCTCCCGCCGCGCGCATAGCTTGTACGGGAGATGATTGCCAATGAAAAAGAAGCTTGCCCTTTTGGCGCTGCTGTGCATCATTCTGCGCCTTTGGGTGCTTGCCGGCGGCGCGGACGCGCTGACCGCGCAAATCGTTGCGCCCGCCGATGCGCAGGCGCTTTCATCCGGAGCCGAGGCCGAAGAAACGCCGCCGGTCGCGGATGAATCCGGCGGGGATGGCGCGGGGGATCACAGCGGGGGCGATGGGAATGAAGCCGCGGGCATCGGGGATGCCGAAGCCGAAAACATCGGGGATGGCGCCGAAAACGGCAAAGATGAAGTCGGCAGCGGCGAAACCGAAGCCGGGGAAAGCGGCGGCGAGACGGAAAATCCCTTCACGCCGGAGGCCGAGGTTTTGCCCACGACGATTCCGGGCGGGATGAGCATCCGCAACAACACAAGCTATCTGCCCGACATCCACGGGCTGCTCGCGCGCAGCGAAAACCTGACGCTGCCGGCAAGCGGCGTGCAGGTGCTGATCGTGCACACCCACGGCAGCGAGGCCTACACGCCCGACGCCGTGGATCGCTACGAGGCGTCCGACATCTATCGCACCGAGGACGAGCGCTACAACGTCATCCGCGTGGGCGACGAGCTGGCGCGGGAGCTGGAAAAATATGGCCTCACGGTGCACCACGACCGCAACATTTACGACTATCCGAGCTACACCGGCTCTTACACGCGCAGCGGCGAAGCCGTTTCTGCGCATCTTGCCGCGCATCCCGAGACGGCGATTGTGATTGATCTGCACCGCGACGCGCTCGGCACGGACGACATCGTTTACAAGACCGTTGCCACGCTCGAGGGTGAAAGCTCCAGCCAACTCATGTTCGTGGTCGGCACCGACGAGAGCGGGCTTGCGCACCCCGGCTGGGAGGACAATCTTGCCCTCGCGCTGAGGCTGCAGCAGGCGGTGGTGGCGCGGTATCCGACCCTCGCGCGGCCGATACTCCTCGTGCGCGAGCGATACAACCAGCATCTGACGCCCGGCTCGCTGATTTTGGAGGTTGGCAGCAGCGGCAACAGCCTTCAGGAGGCGCT
>JAZTWU010000004.1:0-1095 GCA_045636085.1 Eubacteriales bacterium | reverse complement strand
AGAATATACATAATGCCGCCGCCGAAATTTCCGAGCCATCTCTTATAGTTTTCGGGGTGATAGGTGCTCATCTCCGCGTTGATCGAATAGATCTCGCCAAGCCTGCCCTCGCGCATGGCCTGCAGCGTTTTCTGCACCGCGGGATTGTAGCGGTACATATAGCCGAGCTGCACGACGAGATTTTTCTCCTCTGCCATATCCAAAACGCGCTTATACTCCTCAAGCGTGCCGCTTGCGGGCTTGTCCAAATGGATATGCTTTCCCGCGCGGATGCATTTTTCAGCCGTTTTTGTGAGATCCCAAACGTCGGTTTCCACCAAAAGAGCATCGCATTTTTCGATCAGCTCGTCAACGCCGTAGCGCGTGAGGCCCTTATAGCCCTCCTTCTCTGCGCGCTCCGCTATCCAATATTCGCTCTCCTCGGCATAGCCGACAACCTCGAAAAGCTCGGGGAATTTTCTGACGGCCAGCATTTTCGCCTCGCCGTGGTTATGCCCGATGCCGATCTGCCCGATTTTGATTTTTCTCATTTTTTATCCTCCCGCGGCGCCTGCCGCTTCTAACATCTATCTCTCGCGGCGCCTCGCGCCGCCTTTTAAAAAAGTATAGCACCACGCGAAAAAAACTGCAATGGCCAAAAGGATACGTTTGTCAGATTTGATACTGTTTTTTTAAAAGAGCCCTTGACGAAGGCAGAAAATCATGCTACAATAGACGAAAAAACGAAGGAAGCGTTGAAAATGAACGATACTACCCTCTTTTCGCTTGCCGCCACGCGCGTGCGCGCGGTGCTGAATATCTACACGGAGCAAGGCAAGCCGATGGAGCGCCGCGATCGCCCCTGCTGGGCGATCATTTATAAATACGAGGGCGAAACCGTTTATGAATGCGGCGGGCATACGCGCATCTCCAATAAGGCAAACGCGGTTGTTCTGCCGAAGGGCTCGTCCTACCGCTGGCAATGCAAGCAGGGCGGCCATTATTTCGCGCTTGAATTTGACGCGGACGAAACGCAGGAGAATATCCTCTCTTTTTCTCTTTCGCAGGGCGAGGGAGAGCGGCTTTTGCGCCTACTGCGCGATGCGGAGCAAAAAT
>JAZTWU010000003.1:0-14015 GCA_045636085.1 Eubacteriales bacterium | reverse complement strand
AAAATAGGGAAAAATCATTTTTTCTCGGGTTTTCTGTAAAAGCGCGAGCGCTTTTTCTTAATATAAAGCGAATAGATGGCAAAGCCAAGAACGCCGCCGACAATGAGTGCACTTGTGATATGAACCCAAAGCTCAATGGCGTTTTCGGTTTTGAGCTCCTCCCAATAGCCGTTCATCAGATCCTGAATGCCGGCCTCGCCCATTGCGCCCGTCGTCATTCCGTGATACATCGGATCGTAGGCATAGGGGTTTTCGCTCTGTCCGTAAAGCACGTCCAGCGCCTCCTCGCCCATCTCGTCCTGATAATACTCGCTATCGAGAACGAGCGTGTTGGGGGATCCGTAGCAGATATAAAGCGCGTTGGCAACGGCCGCATCCTCGGAGAGCATAAAGTTGATGTATTCGATTGCCAGCTCCTTCTGCTTTGCATTCTTGGGAATGCACATTGCGTCAACGAATTCGTTCGTTCCTTCCTTCGGATAGAAGAAGCCGAGGTTATCGTTGCGCTCCACCATCGAGAGATAGTCTCCCGCATAGTAGGTTGCAATAGCGGCAGAGCCGCTGGTCATCTTGTTGAATATCTCGTCCGAAACATAGCCCTGCACGAGCGCCTTCTGCACCTTGAGTTGCGCAAGCGCTTGCGCCCAAACATCGGGATCCGGGGAATTTATATCCAGCCCGAGGTAATACATTGCGGTGGCAAAGCCGTCGCGCGGGTTGTTGAATTGCAGGATCTTGCCCTTGTATTTTTCATTGAAGAGCAGGCTCCAGCTTCCGTTTCCTGCCTCGATCTCGGCGAGATCCTCCTCGTCGAGCATCGTTTTATTGTAGATAATGCCAACCTTACCGTACGTATAGGGAACGGAATACAGGTTTTCGGGGTCATAGAAGAGGTTCTTGTAGTTGTCCTGAATGTATTGGTAATTTGAAACCGTCTGTGCAGGATTGAATGCATAAAGCATATCCTTTGCGATCAGCTTTTCAATGGTGTAATCGGAGGGGATGATAATATCGTAGGTTCCCGCACCGCCGGAGAGCTTGGCCTCCATATCCTCGTTGGTTGCATAGGTCGTGTAAATAACCTTGACGTTTTTCTTCAGAACCTCGCGGCAATATTTTTCAAATTCCGCGTTGGTATCGTAGGAATCAAGAGAGCCATCGGAGATATATTCGCCCCAGTTGTAAACGTTCAGCACGATCGCATCGCCAAGGTCCTCATCCTCTCCGCCGCCGCAGGCGGTCAGAGCGAGGCAGAGCGCGCAAAGAAGCACAAGGAGCGAAAGAAGAGGAAGCAGCTTTTTCATCGTCTTGCCTCCTTCTTCTTGTTCTTTCTGCCGTTTCTCACATTGGAAACGATGAGCAAAACGAAGATCGTCACCACAATAAGCGTGGAAAGCGCATACATATCGGGCGTAACCTTCTTCTTCGTCATCGAATAGATGAGAAGCGGAAGCGTCTGGAAATTGGAGGAGCCGACGAAATAGGAGATAACGAAGTCGTCAAGCGAAAGCGTGAAGGCCATCATCATTCCGGAAAGAACGCCGGGCAGAAGGTTCGGAAGCTCCACCTTGAAGAAGGACTGAATCGGTGTGCATCCAAGGTCCATTGCGGCCTCGGAGAGCGATTTTCCGAAATCCTCCACGCGCGGAAGCACGGAAAGGATCACATAGGGGAGCGAGAAGGTGGTGTGCGCGATCAGCATTGCAACGAAGCCGAAGTTTTCATAGGCAATGCCGAGAATGCCAACCACGGCAACGAAGAAGAGCATCATCGACATACCCGTAACGATATCGGGATTCATCATCGGGATATTCGTCACGGAGGTGATCGTGCGCTTCATCAGCTTGCTTCGCATCCGATAAATGCCCTCGGCCGCCGCCGTACCGATCACGGTTGCGAGCACGGAGGAGCAAACGGCGAGGATCAGCGTATTGCGCAGGGCGATGAAGGTATCGGGGGAGGCAAAAAGCTCCTTATACCACATCAGCGAAAATCCGCCGAAGACAGAGGTGCTGTCCGTTGCGTTGAAGGAGAAGAGAATCAGCGTAACGATCGGGATATAAAGAATGCCGAAAATAACGGTGAGATAGATTCTGGATGCGTATTTCACGGCACGATACCTCCTTCCTGTCCGTCGGAGAACTTATGCATCACCCAAAGGGAGATTAGAATAAGTATCATCATAACGAAGGAGAGCGCCGCACCGACGTTCAGCGTTCCCGAAACGAACTGTCTTTCAATGGTGTCACCGATGAGCTCAAAGGTTCCGCCGCCGAGCTTCTGCGAAATATAGAAGGTGCTGATCGAGGGAACGAGAACCATCGTAACGCCGGAGATAATGCCCGAAAGCGAGAGCGGAAGGATCACCTTCGTCAGCACGCGCAGAGGGCTGCAACCGAGGTCGCTCGCCGCCTCCCACATATTTTTCTCGATCTTGGATATGCAGGTATAGATGGGGAGCACCATATAGGGCAGAAAGTCGTAAACCATACCGAAGATCACGGCGCCCTTCGTTCCGATGATATGAAGCTCCGTGCCAAGCAGGGTGTTTAAGAAGCCGCCGTCATCAAGAATGGCCATAATGGAATAGGTGCGGATCAGAAGGTTCGTCCACATCGGGAGCATCAGGAGCATCATATAAAGCCTTTGCCTTGCAGGCGAGGCCTTGGCGATGAAGTAAGCCATCGGATAGCCGATGAGCAGGCAGATAAAGGTTGCAATCACCGCAAGCTCCAGAGAAAGCAGGAAAATATCAAAATAATCGGTCAGCCCGAAGATATTTTCCATAGAGAAGGCGCCCTCGCCATCAGTGAAGGCGTAATAGATCACGATCAAAAGCGGAACGACGATAAAGAGCGCCGCCCAAACGATATGGGGCGCGGCCGCCGCCGAATGCATAAGACCCTTGTTCTTTTTCATTTCCTTATAGGATACCGTTTGCAAAAAGCAAATTCCTCTCTTGGTGTTTTAAAATTCCTCGGCCGCATCAGCATCAGAAAGCTGATCGATCTCATCCGAGAAGGAGGAGTAGTCGCCAAACATACCCGAATACTTGGATTTTTTCATAATATGAATTGCATCGGGCTCGATGAAAAGTCCGATATGCTGATCGGGCGCCACGTAATCGGTGCTCTGGATCATCCATTTGAAGCCGCCGATGTCCACGATGATCTCGTAGTGCACACCCTTGAAGGTCACGGAGGTGACGGTGCCTGTCAGCATTCCCTTCTCGGGAGCAACGACGTCCACATCCTCGGGACGAACCACGACGTCCACGGGCTCGTTCTTGGCAAATCCGCCGTCAAGGCATTCAAAGGTATGCCCGGACATACGCACGGATTTGTCCGCAAGCATTACGCCGTCAACGATGTTGCTTTCGCCGATGAAGTCGGCAACGAAGGCGTTCTTCGGCTCATTGTAAATATCCGTCGGCGTTCCGATCTGCTGGATCTCGCCCTCTGCCATAACCACGATGGTGTCCGACATCGAGAGAGCCTCCTCCTGATCGTGCGTAACGTAGATAAAGGTGATGCCGACGGCCTTCTGAATATTCTTCAGCTCGTTTTGCATATCCTTGCGAAGCTTTAAGTCAAGCGCGCCGAGCGGCTCGTCAAGCAAAAGTACCTTAGGATGGGAAACGAGGGCACGGGCAATGGCAACTCTCTGCTGCTGTCCGCCCGAAAGCGTGCTCACATCCTTGTTTTCGAAGCCAACGAGTGCAACCATACGGAGCATCTCGGTCACTCTTTTTTTGATACTCTCCTCATCCACCTTCTTGAGGCGCAGGGGGAAAGCGATATTTTCATAAACGTTCAGATGCGGAAAAAGCGCGTACTTCTGAAAAACGGTGTTCACAGGGCGCTTGTAGGCGGGAACCTCGCCTATATCGTGTCCGTCAAAGAGAACAACGCCCTCGTCTGCCGTCTCGAATCCTCCGATAATGCGGAGCATCGTCGTTTTTCCACAGCCTGAGGGACCAAGCAGGGTGACGAACTCTCCGTCGCGTATGTAAAGATCGATGCTTTTCAGCACGGGCTCGTCGTCAAAAGACTTTGAAATTCCTTTTAATTCAATGAGCTTTGCCATCGTATTAAATCCCAAATCCTTCCATCGGTTTTGCTTCTTTCCTTTTATCTAAAAAGATACTAAAAATAAAGAAAGTTTGACAATCGTCATTATAGCAAAAAACTTTTCATATTGCAATAGTTTTTGACGAAATTTTTTGAAAAAATTCGGCGTGAGCCGAAATTAAACGAATTGAGCCCTGTTTTTCTTTGGGAAAAAGCTTAATTTTCTCGTGAAATCTCCCGTATTCTCCGTTTTTCTCCAAAATCCTCCGAAATCGTGTTTTTTTGCTCGGGAAGCGCGGAAAGCAGGGAAAAAAGAAAGACGGCCGAGGTCCAGAGCCCCTCGCCGAGAATTCCGAAAAGAAAAAGGGAAAGAAGGGAAAGAAGAGCGCAAAGGCCAAAGGAGAGGGCGGGGAGAAGCCTGCTTTCTCTGCCGCGCAAAGCCGCGCTTGCAGAAAGAATGCGGTATCCGTCATAGCCCTCAATGGGCAGGAGATTGGAGAGGGAGGTGAGAAGATTGCAGAGCGCAAAATCGGGCATATAGCCCGGTGCAAGCGGACCGAAAGCGAAGGAAAGGAGCGCCGCAATGCCGCCGCAGATCGGCCCCGCCGCCGCAACGAAGCGCTCCTGCTCATAGGAAAGAAGCGCGGTGGGAGAAAGGCGAAGGCCGCAAAGATGCGTTTTCATCCGCGCACCGCGCGAAAGAAAAAGAAAGGCGAGCACGTGGCCGCCCTCGTGGATCAGGATCGAAAGAAGCGTCAGCACCGCAAGATACGGGCGGTCGAGCGCAAAGAGCAGAGTGAACCAGAAAAACGCCCGCAAAGCGCCGATCAGAATCGAAAGTATTTTCATAAGCACCTCCTCTTTTATGAATATTCAAAAAAGCATTGCATAATCACGAAAACTGTGATAAAATAAATGTAAATGTATTTTTGGAGGCAATGTAAAGTGAAATCTGTTCGAGAGATCTATAAAACGGGCAAAGGCCCCTCCAGCTCGCATACGATGGGACCCGCCAAGGCGATCGAGGAATTCCTTTCGGAGCATCCCGAGGCGAAGCGCTTGCGCGTGATTCTTTATGGCTCGCTTGCAAAAACGGGCGCAGGACACAGAACGGATCGCGCCGTTTCTCTGGCCGCAGGGGAGCGCGAGGTCGAGATCGTCTTTGATACGGAAAGCGAAAATCTGCCGCACGCAAACACGATGGATATCCTTGATGCTGACCGTCCGCAGATGCCTCCGATGCGTGTTTTGAGCGTGGGCGGCGGAGATATTCATATCGAAGGGCGCCCGATCGCGCATTCTCAGCATATCTATAAGGAAACCACCTTCTCACAGATCGCGGCGATCTGCCGCGCCGAGGGCATCCGCCTTTCGGAATATGTGTATCGCAACGAAGCGCCTGATTTTCGCGATTTCCTCGCGGAGGTCTGGAAAACGATGAAGGCCGCAATCGCGGAGGGACTTTCGAAAATGGGTGAGCTTCCCGGCGGTCTCGGCGTGCAGAGAAAGGCGCGCAATCTTTTTAGGCAGAAGCATATGGACGAGAGTCCGACGACGAGGGAAAACCGCATCGTTTGCGCCTATGCCTTCGCCGTCAGCGAGCAGAATGCCGATAACGGAACGATCGTAACCGCACCGACCTGCGGCGCCTGCGCCGTTTTGCCCGCAACGCTGGCTTATATGCAACAGAAGCATTCCTTTTCGGATGAGGAAATTTTGGATGCGCTTGCCACGGGCGGCCTGATTGGAAACCTTGTGAAAACGAATGCCTCCATCAGCGGCGCGGAATGCGGCTGTCAGGCCGAGATCGGAACGGCCTGCTCTATGGCCTCCGCCGCGCTTGCCGATCTTTTCGGCATGGAGATTGACCAGATTGAATATGCCGCCGAGATCGCCATTGAGCACCATCTGGGGCTGACCTGCGACCCCATTCGCGGACTCGTGCAGATCCCCTGTATTGAGCGAAACGCCGTTGCCGCTATGCGCGCGATCAACGCCGTGAGCCTCGCGAATTTCTTGACGGATTCGAGAAAAATCTCCTTTGATCTCGTCGTGCGAACGATGTATGAAACGGGGCGCGACCTTGCGCATTCCTATCGCGAGACCGCAACGGGCGGCTTGGCGAAGCTTTATAATTGAGTGAAAGGAAAAAAGAAAATGGAGAAGCAGAAGATTGACCGTATCAATGAGCTCGGCCGCCTGATGAAGGAGCGCGAGCTGACCGAGGCGGAAAAGGCCGAGCAGGCCGCATTGCGCGCCGAATATATGGCAGAGGTGCGTGCCGCCCTGCACGGAAAGAAATAATCGGAGGAAAAGGGAATGAAAAGTTGTTCTATATGTAAGGCAAGGATCGAGGAGGAAAATCCCTCTATCCTCACGATGGGCGGATATGCCAATCCCCGTTATGCTTGCTGTGCGTGCGATGCGCTTTTTGAAAAAATGCTTCTTTCCCGCGAGACCCAAGAGGCATTAGAGGCAATGAAGACCGTCGGAGATCACCTCGCCCGCAATGGATGTGAGGACAACGCGGTGATCAAGGTCGTAGAGAAAATGATGAAGGATGCCGCAAAAAGAGCGGAGGCTATTCGCGATGGCTCGTATGATTTTTCCTTGGACGGAGCGGAGGAGGAAGAGGAGATCGTTGAGATCCCCGAGGAGCTTCGCGAAACCGAGGAGGATCGCGCACTTGACGAAAAGGAGGCGGCCACCGTTGCAAAATGGGATAAGGTAATGAATGTCGCTTGGTATATCGTTCTCGGCCTGTTCGGCGCGGTGCTTTTGTATCTTGTGATTCGAAGATTTTTGTAAAAAGAAAACAATTGTTTGCATATAAACGCAAAAAGGCGAAAAACAGAGATGATTTTTAATTTCTCTGCTTTTTGCCTTTTCTTATTTTGCTTAGTCTCTTTCTTGCTTTTTTTGCTTGCGCTCTTTGGAAAACGCATTCTTTGTTTTCTTGCGGCATAGAATGCAAAAAAGGAGGTGGTTGCCGTGACGGGGCTTTTGCCGATCGCGCTTTTTTTCGTGGGTGGGTATTTTTTCGTAAGGCTTCGGGCCTTCTTCGTTTTTCATCCGATCAAAGCCGCCTCTGCCTTGGTCTTGCATTGCAAGGAGGAGGGAAAAGGTGCTTTCGTTCGTCTATCGCTGGCGCTTGCAGGCACACTCGGCGTTGGCAATGTCACGGGGGTGGCCATCGGCATCCTCGTCGGCGGTGCCGGGAGCGTTTTCTGGCTTCTGCTTTCCGCGCTTTTTGCCGCTCCGCTGAAATATGCGGAATCCGTTGCCTCTCTTTTGCACAGCGGAAGGGGGCACGGCGGTGGAATGCTTCCCGTTATCGAGGGGAGTCATCCCTCTGCGGGAAAAACGCTGGCCGTTTTGTATGCGATCCTTTCGGTTTGCCTTGCCCTCGTGATGGGGAGCGGCTTGCAGGCGGCGGCTGTTTTTGAGGGAATGCGCGAGACCTTGGGGGCGACCGTTGCTTATATTTTGCTCGCTTTCTTTGTGGCATCTCTGCTTTTTTGTATCTTCGGGCCGCGTGAAAGAATTGCGGAGGCAACCGCCCGTTTGATACCAATTGCAATGATTATGTATAGTATTCTTTGCATTCTTACGATCTTTCTTAATTTTTCAGGACTGCCGCGTGCTTTGCGATCGGTTTTTGATAATGCATTTTCCCTGCGTGCCGCCGGCGGTGGTGCCGTTGGCGCAATGCTTCGCTCCCCTCTGCACGAGGGCTTTATGCGCGGCCTGCTTTCCAATGAGGCGGGTGCGGGAACGTCGGCATATGCGCACGCAGACGGCCGTAGCGCACATACCGTCTCAGAGGGGATTCTTGGAATGCTGGAGGTCGTCTTTGATACGGTGATCCTTTGTATGCTGACGGCGTTTTCGATCCTTCTTTCCGTCGAGGATCCTTCCGCCCATGAGAGCGGGATGGCTCTGCTCACCGCCGCATTTTCATCCGCGCTCGGCCGTGCTTATGCGCCGTTTCTGCTTGCCTCCGTTTTTCTTTTTGCGCTTTCCACCTCGGTTTGCTGGTATGAATACGGCCGCATCGCGCTTTCCTATCTCACATATAAAAAAAGAGCGCTGTATTTTGCGCTCTATATTTCCTTTCTGCTCGCCGGGGCTTTCCTCGGCTCGGGACGACTCGTTCCCCTGTGTGATGCGGTGTTCTTTTTCCTTTGCCCGATCTCGCTGTATGCGCTGATAAAAAGCAGTGCCGCCGTGTGCGCCGAAACGGATCGAGTCCTCCTTCTGCCGAAGAAGAGATCCCTCGGCCGCACGCGGCGGCATCAAGGATAGATATTATCAGGCAAGCTTGCGAAGATGCGAAAGCACCTTGCCGCAAAGCGCCTGCTTTGCCTTCTCAAAGGCCTCCTCGCTCATCGGTGCGGTGAGCAGAGCCGTCTCCTTGTCCTCGGCAAGAAGGGTGATTTCACCGAATGCGGCCTTCGCGGCATCGGGCGAAGCATCGGTTGCGATGTAGTGGCGGCAAACGAATTTGGAGAAATCCGCAAGTGCCTCGGGCTTCTTCTCAAAGGAGAGAGGCGCCGTGTGCGTTCCCTCGGTGAAGCAACGGCAAAGGTCTCCAACAACGGCGGAGGCCGTCGGGCCTGCACCTGCGCCGCGTCCGTAGAACATCACGTTGTCCACGGGATCGGCAATCACCTCAACCGCGTTGTAAACGCCGTGAACGCCGCCGAGCGGAGCGTCTGCATCGATAAGGAAGGGAGCCACCATCATCGTGAGCCTTCCGTCATCCTCCGTGATGGCGCGGCCGAGAAGCTTGATGGCATAAGAATTCTTGTTTGCAACGGCAACGTCCTCAGCACGGATCGCCGTGATGCCCTCGGTGTGGATTGCATCGGGTGAAACGGATGCGCCGCTGATGAGCGCGCCGAGAATTGCAGTCTTTCTGCAAGCATCGATGCCGAGAATATCCGCATCGGGATTGCTTTCCGCATAGCCCTTTGCCTGTGCATCCTTCAGCGAGGCCTCAAAAGTGTCTCCGAAGGTAAACATCTTGGTGAGAATGTAGTTGGTCGTTCCGTTGAGAATGCCGCGCACCTCGCGCACCTTGTTGTGGCGAAGGATCTCAATGATCGGCATAAGCACGGGAATGCCGCCGCCAACGCTGGCCTCAAAATGGTAGCAAACACCCATCTTCTTGGCTTCGGCCATCATTTCGGCGCCGAATTCAGCAACCACCTGCTTGTTGGAGGTGATCACGTGCTTTTTCGCGCCAAGCGCCGCCATAGAAAATTCAAAGGCGGGATGCGATCCGCCCATTACCTCGATCACGGCCTCAACCGTGGGATCGGATGCAATGATATTATAGTCGTGGATCACGCGATCTGCAAGGGGGGAATCAGGGAAGTCGCGCAGATCCAGAATGTATTTAATGTAAAGATCGTCGCCAACGAGAGCCTTCACCTGCTCTGCGTTTTTCGTCAAAAGCTCCGCAACGCCTTGTCCAACAACGCCGAAGCCGAGAATTGCAATGTTTTTCATTTTCGGTTTCCTTTAATTTAAATGATTTACCCGTATATTTTACCATATCTTTCGGATAAAAGCAAGCAATTTTTTGGAAAAAGCAAAGTTCTTGCGCTTTTTTGCTTGATTTTTCTGTAAGGAGAGCCGCTTTTTCACCGTGATTTTTCGGAAAAAGACAATATAAGAAACTGTTTTTCTAAGTTTTTCTTTGTTTTGTACCATAAAGGAACAAAAAACGAAAAAGAGAAGGCGCCATTTTTCGTCTTCTCTTTTTCGTTTTTGAAATCAGATAACGTCGCTGTTATCCTCGGTGCTCTCGATATAATCCAAGGGGTTGACCGAAACACCGTTGACCTTCATTCCGAAGTGCAGATGTGCCTCCTTGCCAACCTCGGAGATCGCCGTGTCGCCAACAACGCCGAGCACCGCACCCTTGTCCACCGCCGTGCCCTCCGCGATCCCCTCTGCGAGGGTTGCGTTCAGATTGGAATACTGCGTGATGCTTCCGTTCTCGTGCGTGATCTCAACGGTCTTGCCGAGCATCGCATCGTCATAGATGCGGGAAACCGTTCCTCTTGCGGCGGCGTAAACGGGCGCGGAGACCTCGGTTGCGATGTCAACGCCCGTGTGGAAACGCCATTCGCCCAGCGTTTCGGAATAAACGGGAACGGTCACGCTGTGCGCCGTCATCACCTCGCCCGCCGTTGGCATAGAGAAGGTGAGCGCCTCCTCCTTCGGCTTTTCCTCGCCTGGATTTTCGGGCGTGGGATTCTGCTCACCGCTGTCCGCGGGGGGCGGATCAATGGGGGTCTGTGGCTTTCTGTTTGCTGCCACGAGGCCAACGATCACGGCGCTGAAGCAGAGGATTGCAATCACCGCGCCGTAGATGATCTTGGTTTTTAAGGGTTGTTCGCTAAAGTTGAATTTCTTTTCCATAAAAATATCCTTTCTTTGGTTTCTGTCCTCATTTTTCACCGCTTTGGAAGGAAATATTCGTTTTCTCCTTTTTTTGCCGCAATTTTTTGTGCTTTTGCTTTCCGCTTGCCGATCTGCCGAAAAAAACGCGCGAAAAGCTTCGAAAAAACTTGACTTTTTGTTCCCAATACTGTATAATATTTCTATTATATTACAAAATCTTTTTAGGAGTGGGTATGGTGAATAAGATTTCATTGGCAGGTGACCTTGGCAGCGGTAAGAGCACGGTGGCGAAGCTCTTGATCGAGGCCCTCGGAGCGGAATACTATTCCACGGGCGCGATCGTTCGCGCCGTTGCCGAAAAGCGGGGAATGACCGTTACGGAGCTGAACGTTTATATGGAGACGCATCCGGAAATTGATAAGGAGATAGACGATGGGCTCGTGGCCCTTTCGGAGGATCCGCGTCCGTTGATCATCGATTCCCGTATGGCTTGGCATTTCACGAGAGGTACCTTCAAGGTGTATCTTTCCACCGATGCGGAGGTGGCAAGCCTTCGTATTCTGAATGCAAAGCGCGTGGGAGAGACCACGGCCTCGCTCGAGGAGCAGGTGCGCCAGACCTTCCTCCGTCACGAAAGCGAGAAGAAGAGATACAGCGAAAAATACGGCGTGAATATTGAGGATTTTGCAAACTACGATCTCGTGGTGGATACGACCTATGCAACCCCCGAGGAGATCAGCGCTTGCATTCTTGCGGCCTATCGCCTGAAAAACGAGAGTCGCCCCTTTGCGCACGCAATGCTTTGCCCCGAGCGGCTTTCGTATGTGGACGATGCCGTGGATGCCGAGCAGATCCGCATCCTTTCGATGAAGCTTGAGGTGGGACAGGCTGTTCCCGAAATTCTCGTTGCCGCAAATCGCGGAGAGTTTTATGTGAAGAGCGGCTTGCCCTCTGCGCTGGCCTATGCCTTCAATATGAATTCTCTCGTTCCTGCCGTCCTCGTTCCCTATGAGGAGGACGGAAAAGAGTATGTCAAGATGAAAAATTCCTTCTGATAGAAGTTGATCCGAGGTATATATGTTAAAGTTAAAGAAAAACACCGCAGGTGCCATCGCGGCGCTTGCTATGGAAAAATATCCCTCTGCCACGCTCACGGCGGAGGAAATCTTCGAAATGCTGGAATATCCCCCCGATAAGGCGATGGGAGACCTTGCGCTTCCTTGCTTCCGCCTCTCCAAGAGCCTGCGCCGCTCTCCTATGGAGATTGCAAAAACGCTGGCTGAGGGGCTTGTGCTTCCCGAGTTTTCCTCCATTGAGGTGCAGGGCGGCTATCTGAATTTCCGTATCAGTCCCACGGCGTTTGCAAAGCGCGTGGTTTCCGAGATCAGGGAGAAGGGCGAAAAATACGGATCGCCGATGTGCGGCGAGGGAAAAACGGTCGTTCTCGATTATTCCTCTCCCAACGTTGCAAAGCCCTTCCATATCGGCCATCTCGGCACCACCGTGATCGGCCATTCGCTGAAGCTTTTGCACGAATTTGCGGGATACTCCTGCGTTGGTATCAACTATCTCGGCGACTGGGGAACGCAGTTCGGAAAGCTGATCGTTGCTTATAAGAAATGGGGCGATAAGGCCGCCGTTGAGGAGAAGGGCGTGGATGAGCTCGTTGCTCTCTATGTCCGTATCAATAACGAGATCAAGGCCGAGGAGGATGCCTCCACCGCAAATGGCGGCGAAAAGTCCTCGCCGCTTGCCGATGCCTCCCGTGCCGAGTTCAAGAAGCTTGAAATGGGCGATGAGGAAAATATCGCGCTCTGGAAGTGGTTTGTTTCCGTCAGCCTTGAGGAGTATGAAAAGACCTACCGCCAGCTCGGTATCACCTTCGATAGCTATAAGGGTGAATCCTTCTATACGGATAAGATGCCCGCGCAGGTGCAGAAGCTGCGCGATCAGGGGCTTCTGAAGATTGACGACGGTGCATCCATCGTTGACCTTGAGCCGTACGGAATGCCCCCCTGCCTGATCCTGAAGCGTGACGGGTCGACGCTGTATCCCACGAGAGATATTGCTGCCGCCGTATATCGCAAGCAGACCTATAATTTTGATAAGGCAATCTATGTCACCAGCGCCGCGCAGTCCCTGCACTTTGCGCAGTGGTTCAAGGTGGTGGAGATGATGGGCTATGATTGGCACGGCGGTCTCGTTCACGTTCCGTACGGAACCGTGAGCATCAACGGTGCAAAGCTTGCCACGAGAACGGGCAACGTGATCCTTCTGAAGGATCTTTTTGCCGAGGCAATCGCCCGCGTTTATGAGATCACGAAGGAGAAGCATCCCGATCCCGCCGAGTGTGCCGCTATCGCGGAAAAGGTGGGCGTTGGCGCAATCGTGTTCTATTATCTTTCCAACAACCGTATGCGTGACATCAACTTTATGATGGAGGACGCTTTGTCGTTTGACGGAAATACGGGTCCCTACGTGCAATATACCTATGCGCGCACCTGCTCTGTGCTTGAAAAGGCAGGGTGCGATGCAGAGATGACGGATGCACCCCTCAGCGAGCGCGAAACGGAGCTTGCCAAGGTTCTCTCCCGCTTCCCCGAGAGAGTGGAGGCCGCCCTCGCAGAATACGAGCCCTCCCTCATCACGCGCTATATTCTGGATCTTTGCGCCGCGTATAACGGCTTCTATCACGATCACGCGATCCTCTCCTGCGAGGATGCCGATGTGAAGAAGAGCCGCATTGCGCTGACCGCCGCCACTGCGCGCGTTCTGAAAACCGCCCTGCACCTGATCTGTATGCAGAGCCCCGAAAAAATCTGATTGAATAAACGAAGAAAACATAGGAGAATTTGATATGTCCGGACATTCCAAATGGAACAATATTAAGCATAAGAAGGAAAAATCCGATGCCGCAAAGGCGAAGATTTTCACCAAGATCGGCAAGGAAATGTGCGTTGCCATCAAGGCAGGCGGCCCCGATCCGAATAATAACAGCAAGCTTCGTGATCTGATCGCCAAGGCAAAGGCAAACAACGTGCCCAACGAAAACATCCAGCGCACGATCAAGAAGTTTTCCGAAAACAACGATATCAACTACGAGGAGATCACCTACGAGGGCTATGGCCCCAGCGGCGTTGCCGTGATCGTTGAGACCTCCACGGATAACCGTAACCGCACCGCGGCCAATGTCCGCGCCGCCTTCAATAAGTACGGCGGAAATATGGGAACGAACGGTTGCGTTGCCTTCCTCTTTGAGGAAAAGGGCGTTATCACCATTCTGGACGAGGATGAAGAGCTCGATGAGGATAAGGTGATGGAGGATGCCCTTGAGTGCGGCGCTGAGGATATTAAGTGCGACGAAGGGGAATACTCCATCTATACCGCGGTTGATGATCTTGATGCCGTTCGCGATGCTATCCTTGCTCTTGGCTATAAGATTGACACCGCAGATCTCGCGAAGGTTCCCTCCACCTATGTGGAGCTTCAGAATGAGGACGATGTTGAAAATATGGAGAAGATGCTCGATAA
>JAZTWU010000002.1:0-7537 GCA_045636085.1 Eubacteriales bacterium | reverse complement strand
TGTTTAATGCAGTGCTTGTCAGGAAAAGTAGACAAGGCATAGATGAACGTAAAAAAGGCTCCCTTGTGTAAAGGGAGCTGACGCCGTAGGCGGCTGAGGGATTGTTTAACGATGTATTGTTAGCTTTTACAATCCCTCCGTCTCGCTACGCGATCCACCTCCCTTTACACAAGGGAGGCTTTTTGGCTAACCGTTACGTATGCGTGGTCTGTTTCAAATTCATTTATGATTTTAAGCTTTGATATTGAAAGATAACTATGTATATCGTTAAGGTTATCGGGATATATTTTTATTTTTCTGTCCCCCATATCGATATACTCATTCTGATTTTTATCGATAGATAAAACGAAAAGACCGTTATTTGTCAGTAAAGCAGCGATTTTTTGTATAGCTGATAATTTATCTTGTATATGCATAAATGTCAATGACGAATATATTACATCGAACGGCTCTTCAAACTTAAAAGACATAAAATCACCGCAAATAAGATTTATATTTTGGTATGTTGATAAATTTTCAGCAGATCTTTCAATGGTCTTTTCGGAAACATCTATTCCGCACAAGCTTTTACATTTTGGTGCAACCTTTATGGCAAGCCGTCCTGTTCCTATTCCTATTTCCAAAACGGATTTGCTTTTATTAAGCTGCATACTTTCGATGAATTTTTCTCCGTCCCACTTGTCCATATAATCTCTCAAAGGTTTAGGATCACGAGCAGGGTCATTGTTTTCGTCAATTAACTTATTATAATGTTCAATCACGTCTCTCATAAGCATCTCCCTTTTCCTCTTTAAAATTATTGTTTTTATTATAACACAAAAAACCGCAGATAGTCAACCTGCGGTTTTCTTCCGTTTTATTATGTTTTTTTATTTGCTGTCGTATATACGGCTTTTGGCGCGATCGAAGATTTTTGCCGCGAAGTCGAAGAGTCCGTCTTCTCTTTGGGGCTCTTTTTTTGCGCGTAGCCAAGCTTTTGAGTTATAGATCAAGCGCAAGTGCTTCGGGTAGGCTCTGTATGTAGTCGGAGGCGAGGGCCTTAAGGGCTTCGGTGAATTTTTGTCCGGAGGCGTCAAAGACGCCGACGGTGCGGACGCCGGCGCGGACGGCGGTTTCGCAGGCGCCGAGGTTGTCGTCGAAGAAGACGAGGTTTTGCTTGGTGCCGCCGATGCGGGCGCAGAGGCGGTCGTAGATTTCGGGGTTGGCCTTGGTGGTGGCGAAGTCGTCACAGCTGAAGATGCCGTCGAAGAGCGGCGTCATTCCGAGGCGCGCAAGGCAGGGGTCGAGCATTTTGTGGGGCGAGGCGGTCAGCACGAAGAGGCGGTGGCCGCGTGCCTTCAGCGTCTTGAGCGCTTCGAGCGCGCCGCGCTTTTCGGGGATCTCGAAGCGGTATTTATCGATCGCGTAGGCATCCATTTTCTCGGCAAGTGCTTCCACGCTCTTTTTCACGCCAAGGTGAGAGATAAAGTAATGCGCCGCGCCAAGGTCGCCGAGCGGCGTGATCCGCTCGATGATGTTTTCGGGATAAGAAACGCCCTCCTCGTCTAAGATGCGGAGCATCTTTCCGCCCCAGGTGGGCATAGAGTCCACGAGCGTTCCGTCAAAATCAAAAACAAGATCCTTCATTTTTGTATCCTTCGATTCCGATAAAAGCACGGCGTTTTTTGCGCCGTGCTTTTGATTTTTTTGTTTGTTTTTGTGAATCTTTGTTTGCAAAAATCACATAAGAGTGACCATATCCTCGGTGATTTCAAAGCTGACGGTCAACGTTTGCTCTCCGCGCAGGATTTCGAAGGAAACCGTGCTTCCAACGCCGGCGGCAAACATATTTTCAATCACTTGGAATTTTCTTTGCACCTCGATGCGCGTGCCGTCAATCGTCATTGAAAGAATGATGTCGCCGGCGGCGAGCTTATCCTTGGCGGCGCTTCCGTCCTTGATCTGCGAGACGGTGACGGTTTCCCGAATGGTGATTTTGCCCGTTTCGCTATCGTAAACCGCCCGTGAACTGAGAATGGCGGGAACAACGCCGAGGATACAGCGCGTGGGGCGGCCGTCCTCGTTCTCAAGGATGCTTTCGGCCAGATGCTTTGCAACATTGGAGGGGATGGCATAGGCGATGTTTTCGATGCTGGTATCGGAGATCTTGGCATTCACGATGCCGATCAGGTTGCCGTTTTCATCGAAAAGGCCGCCGCCTGAGTTTCCGCCGTTGACGGCGGTATCGATGCGCATCACGCGCATCGTGCTGTATCCCGCGTCGGTCACGGCGAGGGTGATATCCTCGCTATCCACGCTCACGTAGCCTGCCGTTGCGGAGATGCCCATACCGCCGGGGTTGCCGATGGCGATGGCCGTATCCAGAACGGAGATCTTATCCGAGTCTGCAAAGGTGACTGCGGCGGCAATGCTCTGCTTCAGGGCGGCCGAGCCGCTGACCTTCAGAACGGCAATATCGTAAGCCGCCGAGCCGCCAACGAAGGTGGCGGGGATCGCATCCTGCTCGCTTTCACTTCCGTAGAGGAAGAGCTTGATATTTTGGCAGATGCCGTTTTCCTCGGTGCCGTTGCTGTCGTAGATCACGTGGTAGTTCGTGATAATATAGGCATCACCCTTGGTTTTATCGATCTGATAGATCACGCCTGCGCCGTAGTAAACGGCCTCGCGCAGGGTGGATTGGGAGGAGCCGTAGGGCGGCCAGATCGAGGTGTAAAGCTCCTCGAAGGTGCATTTGATGCTCACGGCGGAGAGAAGCGCCTTGGCCGCGCCGAGCCGCGAGGCATTTTCCGAGGCGGTAATATTCACGGTGTAGCTATCGCCGCCCGAGGAGGTCTGAAGCTCCTTCAGCGCCTCCAGCTCATCCTTCGTTGCATACTTCGTGCCGGAGCCGAAGGAGCATCCGCAAAGGAGGAGGCAGCAAAGCGCAAGGCATAGGGCAAGCAGTCTTTTTCTCATAAAAAAATTCCTTTTTTCGCTTTTTTTGTTTATAGTATAATCTCATTTTGTGAAACCTATGTGAAAAAACGGGGGATAATTTTAAAATTTTGCGCGAATAAAATTTAACGTGCACACTTTATTGACAAGTCGGGCGCGTGTGTGATAAAATAGATATAATACAGTATTTATGTGCAGGGAGGTGCATCGCGTGAGAGATTTTTCGGAGGGCAGAGCCCTTCTTTCGGCACGGGGAATCCGCGCAAGGCTCGGCGCCGATGCGCCTGAGATTTTCGTTTATGAAAGCACAGGCTCCACCTGCGACCTCGCGCGCGAATACGCGGCGAAGGGCAAAAAAACGGCGGTTTTTATCGCGGAGGAGCAAACGGCGGGGCGCGGACGGCGCGGCCGAAGCTTTTCCTCTCCCAAGGGGAGCGGCATCTATATGAGCCTGCTTTTTCAGCCTGCACATTCGGCGCGCGACGGCGTTTGTTTCACGACGGGGGCGGCGGTTGCCATATGCCGTGCCGTTGAGGATCTCGTTGGGATCTGCCCCGAGATCAAATGGGTGAACGATCTTCGTCTTGGCGGAAAAAAGCTTTGCGGCATTCTCACAGAGGGGAGCATCGATCCCGAGAGCGGCGCCTTTTCCTATGCCGTGATCGGCGTTGGGATCAATGTTTTCAGCGCGCCGATGCCGCCCGAGGTGGAGGCGATCGCAACCTCGCTCGATCGGCACACGGATCGCCCGATAGACCGCGAGGCGCTGGCCGCGCGGATGATTGCAAGGCTTATGGAGAGCCTCACGGAGGATCGGGGAGCGCAGATGGAAAAATACCGCGCGCTTTGCCCCGTCGTCGGTAAAGAGGTCAGAGTGATGCGCGGAGACGAGCAGTTTTTTGCCACGGTGCTGGCGATTGAGGATTCGGGAGAGCTTCGCGTTTTGAGAAACGGGGAGCCGATGCTCCTTTCCTCGGGAGAAATTTCCATTCGTGACATAGAATAAAGGAAGATAGAGAGAAAATGCAAAAGGACCTTTCATATTATCTTGCCGAGCTTCGGCGCTACGGCGAAAAAAACGGCCTCCTTCGAACGGAGGACGAGGCATATGTAACGAACGCCTGGCTTGCGCTTTTTCGCGCGGTGGATCTGCCCGAGGCGGAGCCGCTTTCGGAGGAGCGTTCGCTTGAAAAAATTCTTACCTCGCTTTGCGACGAGGCGGCTGCGCGCGGTATTATTGACGGAGAGAGCGTCGCGGAGCGCGATCTTTTTGATACCGCGCTGATGGGCGTTCTGACGGCGCGCCCCTCCGAGGTGATCGACCGTTTCTGCCGCCTTTACGAGACCTCGCCCGAGGCCGCAACCGATGATTTTTACCGTATGCAATGCGCCGTGAATTATATCCGCACGGAGCGCGTCGCAAAAGACCTCAAATGGCAGGTCGAGACGCCTTACGGCACGATGGATATGACGATCAATCTCTCCAAGCCCGAAAAGGACCCCAAGGCGATTGCCGCCGCCAAGCATCAGAAGGCCGCAGGCTATCCCAAGTGCCTGCTTTGCCACGAATGCGAGGGCTTTGCGGGGGATCTTTCCCGCCCCGCGCGCCAGAATCTGCGCCAGATCCCGATGCAGATGGCAGGCAAAAAATGGTTTTTGCAGTATTCTCCTTATGTGTACTATAACGAGCATTGCATTGCGCTCTCGGCCGAGCACGAGCCGATGCGCATCGATCGGCAGAGCTTTGTGAAGGCGCTGGATTTCGTCACGGAATTTCCGCATTATTTCATCGGCCAGAATGCCGATCTTCCCATCGTTGGCGGATCGATCCTTTCGCACGATCATATGCAGGGCGGCCGCTATACCTTCGCAATGGCGAAGGCACCCGTGCGGGAGACGGTTTGCTTCGAGGGCTTTGCCTCGGTGCGCGCGGGCATTCTGCATTGGCCGATGTCCGTGCTTCGTCTGGAGAGCGAGGATAAGGCGGCGCTGGTTTCGCTTGCGGATAAGATCCTCGGGGTCTGGAGAGAATATAGCGACGAGAGCGCAGAGATCCTTGCTTATTCGGCAGACGAGCCGCATAATACGATCACGCCCATCGCGCGCCGCGCCGAGGGCGGCTATCAGCTGGATCTCGTGCTTCGCAACAACCGCACCTCCGAGGAGCATCCGCTCGGCATCTTCCATCCGCACGCCGAGCTTCATAATATCAAGAAGGAGAACATCGGCCTGATCGAGGTGATGGGCCTTGCGGTTCTGCCCGCGAGACTCAAGGCGGAAATGGGCTCGCTTGCCAAGGCGCTTTGTGAGGGACGAGATATCACCCTTTCCGAAAAAACGAAAAAGCACGCCGATTGGGTTTCTTCCTTCAAGGATGCATATACCTTCACGGAGGAAAATGCCAAGAGCATCCTCTTTGAAGAGATCGGCCAAACCTTCGTTCGCGTTTTGGAGGATGCGGGCGTTTATAAGCAAACGGATGCGGGCAAGGCCGCCTTTCTTCGCTTCGTGGATGCTGTGAATAAAGCAAAATAAAAACAATTGTTTACAAAATACATAAAACGAACAAAAAATCAAACATCGCATCTTGCATCTTTTTTCTTTCTGTGGTAGAATATAGAAAAGACTTTGTTTTGGAAAGGAGCCAAGCATATGGATAATTTTGGATACGACCGTGACGGGCGCGCCTCGGAGGATATTTCCCGCATTGTGGAAACGGTTTCGAAGCCGAAAACGCGCGCATACTCGGTGCTTTCGCTTGTTTTGGCGCTTCTTGCGCTCCCCGTTGGTTTCTTTGGCGGTTGGTTTGGGCTTGCTATCGCGATTCTTTCGCTGGGCTTTGCCGCCTCCTCGCGCAAGCATCTCGGATATTTTGACAGGATGACGGTCGCGGCGCTCGTGATCGGCATCTGCGCGGTGATCTTTTCGATTGCGGCCATCGTCTTCGTTTATCTTCTGGAAAGCGGCGCCTTGGACGCTTATTTTGCCCCCTTCTTCGAGGGTGGCACAGACGGAACGCTCCCGCCCATCGGATTCTTCTGATTTATGAAAAGGTTTTTTTATGGCTAAAGGTGGAAAAATTTCGCAGATTTCCGCGCTTCATTTTCTGAAGCTCGGATTTCGCTCGCTTCTTTTGCTTGCGGTGGGCGCGATCTATATCGTGAAGCGCCTGCGCGGTGAGCGCCTTTCCTTCTCCTCGGCGGAAAACCGCCCCGCGATCCTTGCGGTGATCGGCATCATCTTTATTATTGAAATGCTTCTTCGCTTCTTCCCCTCGCGGCTGGAGAGTATGGGCTGTCAAAAGCAGTTTGCCCGCAATTATATTCCCCCGCAGGTACCGCTTGCGCGGCCGAGCACCTGGCGCTCCACGCTTGCCGTTGCGCTTTCCTGGCTTCTTTTAAACGGCCTGATCGGTGCGGCCTATTTTATCGGCTGGATCGACGAGGGTATTCTCATTCTCATCAGCCTTTTTTATTCGGTCTGCGATATGATCTGCATTCTCTTCTATTGCCCCTTCCAAACGCTGATGATGAAGAATAAATGCTGTGGCAGCTGTCGCATCTATAACTGGGATTATGCGATGATGTTCACGCCGCTGGTCTTTATCCCCTCGTTTTTCACATACGCGCTCCTCGGCCTCGCCGTTCTCCTGCTTATTTTCTGGGAGGGCGCCGCGCTTTTGCATCCCGAGCGCTTTTATGAGGAAACGAACGAATGCCTTTCCTGCAAAAACTGCAAGGAAAAGCTTTGCTATCATAAAAAACAGCTGCGCGGCTTCCTTCGCCGCAATAAGGAAAAGCTCCTTCTTCGCGGAAATGCCGTGATCGAAAAGGTCAAAAGCATCGGCCGCGGCGGCCGGCGATAAAGCAGGTCTGTGGGCGAAGCTTGCTGATCGGCATCGAAAAACGGACGAGATTTTTCTCGTCCGTTTTGATTTTGATATGAATCTGCTTTGTTGGGGGGGCGCCGTGGTGTAGGATTTTTTGTTTGAATTATTCTGCGGGAGAGAAGGCATCCTTGTCTGCGCCGCAAAGCGGGCAAACGTAGTCGTCGGGCAGATCCGTGAACTTCGTTCCTGCCTTGATACCGCTCGTGGGCTCGCCTGCCGCCTCGTCATATTCATAACCGCACAGATCGCATACATACTTTGCCATAATTTTTTCTCCTTGTTATATTGTTAAATTATATGTTTTTGTTTTTGAATTTTACCGAAAATCACCGCTCACCCACAGGCTATAGTGCCGTCTGCTCTTTCGGCGGGTGGGCGAGAGAGTTTCGCGGAAAAATCTTTGATCGCGCCCCGAAGGTGTATTTACATACACCGAGAGGAAGCGAGCGAAGATAGAAAAGGATTTTCTTAGTTGACCGGAAGGAAAACGGAGTTTTCCAACCTTAATATCTTTTCAAATCTGCACGCATTTTCGTCTGCGCACATACGAAATAAATTTTCCCAAATCCTTTTCGTTTTTACCGAAAATCACCGCTCACCCACAGGCCGTGAAGATTGCAGTATTCATAAACCGCCACGGGCTCCTCGCCCTCTGCGAGTGCAAAAACGGCCTCGGCCGCGCCGTCGTGCGCAAGGTCGATCTTCTGAAAGCCC
>JAZTWU010000001.1:0-1245 GCA_045636085.1 Eubacteriales bacterium | reverse complement strand
AAAACGATCCGTCACTCACGATATGCTCGCCCTCGATATAGGCGGCGGGCAGCCCCGTGAGATTCAAGCAGCAAATATGCAGATGATGCTCGCCCTTGGAGAGCGGAACGCAAACGCCGGGGCGATACCTCTTGTCGGGCGGTGCCTCCTGGAGCGCAACGTCCTGCATGGCGCCATCCGCGAATTCCTTTTCAAAGAAATCCACGAAAACGTAGCCCTTGCCCTCAAGGTGCAAAACGAAGGTGGTATCCTCCTCTGCGACAACGTCCGCGTGAAAATCCACCTTCGGACAAACGGAATATACCTGCCAAACGACGGGATAATCCACGCCGAATTCCTGGCGGCGGGAATTGACGAGATTGGTGTGATAGATCTCGTAGTCACCCGCATTATAGATCCAATAGCTTTTCTTCATGCCTGACACTTGCCTCCATAGCCGATTTCTTTTCAAAGTATAACACACGCGCGTGTGCGTTGTCAAGGCAAACGGCGAAAAAAGCAGAGGGGCGGCAGAGCAAAAAAGCATTGACAAGACGGGGCGCGGATGGTATGATATAAGGGAGAAAAAAACGCCGCAGGGCAAAAAAGAGAGGAGCGTCTTATGAAAAAAATCGTGCTTGGCATTCTTGCGCACGTGGATGCGGGAAAAACCACGCTCTCCGAGGCAATGCTCTACACCTGCGGCATCACGAAGGCGCTTGGCCGCGTGGATCGGCAGAACACCTATCTCGATACGCACGCGCTGGAGAAAAAGCGCGGCATCACCATCTTTTCAAAGCAAGCGCAAATGGAATACGGCGGCACGCACATCCAGCTGCTCGACACGCCCGGCCACGTTGATTTTTCCTGCGAAACCGAGCGCACGCTCTGGGTGCAGGACTATGCGATCTTGGTTGTCAGCGCATCGGAGGGCGTTCGTCCGCACACCAAAACGCTTTGGCAGCTTCTTGAGAAAAGAGGCATTCCAACCTTCATTTTTGTAAACAAATGTGATCTTTTCAGCGGCAGAAGAAGCGAAATTCTTGAAAATATCAAAACGCATCTCTGCTCCGCCTGCGTTGATTTTACGGCAGATGAGAGCGACTCCTTTTACGAGGATGCCGCCGCGCACGACACCGCGCTGATGGAAAAATATTTTGGAAACGGCAGGCTGGAAAAGAGCGATATCGCACGCGCGATCAAGCGCCGCCGCCTCTTTCCCTGCCTCTTCGGCTCGGCCCTGAAAAATTCGGGCGTGGACACCCT